>NZ_JAKJEW010000040.1:0-31476 GCF_022705245.1 Candidatus Skiveiella danica
CCCATGCGCGCGTCATCCAGGTCCACGAAGTGCGGCCCGCCACCGGGGCGGTCGGTGGGCGTCCAGAGGATGTTGCCGGGGTGGCAATCGCCGTGCAGCCGTATTTTTGAACTTTTTTGGCCAGTCCCCAGCGTCAATGGGTCGTAATCAGCTATCAAATCAATAGCTTCTTCGCAGGCCTTTTCCCAGGCGCCCTGGACATCCAGCGGGATCATGTCGTGCGCCAGCAGCCAGTCGCGCGGTTCCGTGGCAAATGCCTGCACATCCAGCGCGGGTCGCTCGGTGAAGGTCCGGGCAGCGCCGACGGTGTGGATGCGGGCCAGAAACCGGCCGATCCATTCCAGCACCTCAAAATCGTCCAGCTCGGGCGCGCGACCGCCGCGCCAGGGGCTGACGCTGAAGGCAAAGCCGCCGAAGCGGTGCAGGGTGCTCCCTTCCCGCACCAGCGGGGCGACCACCGGGATTTCAGCGGCGGCCAGCTCGCCGGCAAAGGCGTGTTCTTCCTGGATCTGTGCCTCGCTCCAGCGTTCGGGCCGGTAGAACTTGGCGACGACGGCGCCGTGCCCGTCGTGGGGGTCTTCCAGATGAACCTGGTAGACACGGTTCTCATAGGAACTCAGCGCCGTGAGGCGGCCGTCGCCCTGCAGTCCCACGCTGGACAACGCATCCATCACGACGTCGGGCGTGAGCGCCGCATAGGGATGGGCCTGGCGGGCTGCGACGTCGTCGGATGCGGTCGGCAAGAGGTTCATGCCGCGATTGTCACCCGTCCCCGATGGGTCAGACGGTCTCCGGCGGCAGGGCAAGCTGATCGAAGGGCAGGGTCTGCTTGACCAGAATGACGGTGCACGGCGCGTCCATGGCCACCTTGACGGGAACGGTGGCCAGGAAACGCTGCATCTGCACGCCGTGGGTGGCCGCCCCCATCACGATCACGCTGACGTTGTTGCCCTCGGCGTAGCGCACGATCGCCTGCGCGACGTCGCTGGATTCGATGACATGGAACGAGGTCTGGCTGCCATGCAGGTCGATGGGCTGGGCCCACTGCCGCAGCATGGTGAGGTAGCGCCGGTGCACGCTGGTTTCGCTCTTTTCGCTGTCGGACGAACTGGTGGCACTGGGTGAGATGACGGTCACGCAGGCCAGCCGGGCGCCGGGGCGCACGCCCAGCGAGCGCTCCACCGCCTGGCGCAGCGAGTACAGCGTGGCATCGGTCACGTCCTTGTACGGAACGGCAACCATCACGATGGGCACCTCGTCGATCTGGCGCGAAGGCAGCGGGCTGGGCTGGTACTGCATGCCAGCCGCCTTGATCCAGCGCTTGAAATGGGTGCCAAATCCGGTGCCCTTGGTCTTTTGACCGCGCGCGGTGACCTGGACCTGGTCGGGGTGAGTGAGGTCGAACAGCAGGTGCGCCGCCGACGGATAGCGCCGGGCCGCTTCGGGCTCCAGGCAGCGCAGGATGATCTCCTGCATCCACTCGGGCAGGTCGGGGCGCAGGGCGCGCGGGGGTTTCGGATCCATCCACAGGCGCTGGCGCATGCCGCCGGGTGTCTGCGGCGCGCCGAAGGGCAACTCGCCGGTGGCCAGCTCATACAGGATCACACCGATGGCAAAGATGTCGCTGCGCGGATCACCGCGCACACCGACCACCTGCTCGGGCGCTATCCACGCGGGCGATCCGATCGCCTTGCGCAGTTCTTCGGCCAGCAAGTCGGGATAGTGCGCATGGCACGACAGGCCGAAGTCCAGAAATACAGCCACGCCGTTTTCTCGCATCAGCACGTTGGCTGGTTTGAGATCCAGGTGGCATACGTTTTGCCGGTGCAGACTGTGCGCGGCCCGGGCCATGGCGGCGCCGAGCTGGGCCAGGGTGGCGGTATCCGGCCGTTCGGGCTGGTCCAGCCAGTGCTGAAGGGTGTGGCCCTCCACGTACTCCATGACCAGATACGGGACGTTGTCGAGATCACCGGCAGCAACGAAGCGCGGGATGTGCAGGCCGGTCAGGACCTGCATGATCCGGTGCTCGACCTCGAAGCTCACGATGTTCTCGGCACCATCCCCAGCCGTCATGCGGGGGATCTTCATGGCCAGCGGAAAACCCGGATCACGCGGTCCGGACGCATAGTGCACACGGTAGATGTGGGCCATCCCCCCTGCGTGAATGCAATCCTCAATGACAAATCCGTCCAGTTCGGCTCCAGGTTCCAGCAGTTTCAACGTCCATCCTCCAGGCGTTTGGCAAAGTATTCGGGCAGTCCGGCCGCCCTGATGGCGGCCGCAGCCGATTGGTAGTCATAGGGCACGCGGTGAAAAGTGACCTGGGCCGCGGACATGTCGAACAGGGCGTACATGGCCCGCGGGTCCCCGTCGCGCGGCTGGCCCACGGAGCCGATGGTGGCCACCCATTGGCGATGCCGGGGCATCGGCACCGGAACGCCGGGCGTCGGCGCGAACTTCATGAGTCCACGCCCGGTGCCACGGTAGTACAGCATCTGCTGATGCACATGGCCACCGAAGACATAGTGCACGCCAGGTTGGTCGGCGCAGGCGTCCAGGCTGGCACCGGCGCTGCGCTCGTCGTCCACGTAGCGCCAACGCCCGGGGGAATCGACGCTGGCGTGGACCAGCAGGGTGGTGTCCTCGCGGTGGGTCAAGGGCAGGGCATCGAGGTAGGCCCGCTGCACGGCGTCGAGCTGGGCATGGGTCCAGTCGGCTGTGCTGCCGCCGAGAGTCTTGTTGGCCCCATCGGGCATCACGGCCATTTCATCGTGATTGCCCTTGAGCACGATCGCGCCTTCGCCGGCCATCTGGATGACCCGCTGCACCACGGCCACCGGATCGGCGCCATAGCCGACGAGGTCGCCGAGCAAGGCGTAACGTTGTGCGCCCACAGCTTGGGCGTGGGCCAGGCAGGCGTCGAAAGCCTGCAGGTTGGCATGGATATCCGAAAGCAAAGCCAGCTTCATGGTGTCTCCTGCGGTCTGCCGGTCAGGCATTGTTATGGGTGAGCCTGACCATCATCGCCAGCCAAGCTGAGCGCAAGCTTGCACCCATTGGCCGGCTCCGCCATTGACGCATGTCAACTGCACGCGCATGCCCTGCGCAAGGGGCGCCGTATCGCGCAGGCGCGGGCGTCTTCAGGCCAGCTCGATGACCACGTCGATATTGCCGCGCGTGGCGTTGGAATACGGGCAGACCTGGTGGGCGGTGTCGACCAGCTTCTGGGCAATGGCGCGCTCCACCCCGGGCAAGCTGACCACCATCCGTGCGTTGAGGCCGAAGCCCGTGGCGATCGGCCCGATGCCCACCGATGCGGTGGCCGTGGCGTCCGCAGGCACGGCGATCTTCTGCATGCCGGCCACGTGCTTGAGCGCACTGAGGAAGCAGGCCGAATAGCCGGCGGCAAACAGCTGCTCCGGATTGGTCGCACCGCCGGGGCCGCCGAGTTCCTTCGGGGGGGCGATCCGCACGTCCAGCAGGCCGTCGGAGCTGACGGACTTTCCGTCTCGTCCTCCGGTGGAGGTGGCAACGGCGGTGTACAGGACTTTGGTGAGTGGGGTGGTCATGCTCGTCTTTCAGAAGGAAGTGCCTGGTTCAGGCGGTGGGGGAAACAGGAGGGGTCAGGTTGCGTTTGAAGGTGTTCCGGCAAGGTGGCCGAGCTGGTCGCGCAAGGCCTGCACGCGCCGGGTCAGCTCCACCACGTCGCCCAAGCTGCATTGCGTGGCCTGCAGGATGCAGCCCGGTATCGCGGCGGCGCGGACCTTCAGGGCGCGGCCCGCATCGGTGAGGTGGATGCGAACGCTGCGCTCATCCTCGGGGCTGCGCTCGCGGCGCACCAGCGCGGCGGCTTCCATGCGCTTGAGCAGCGGCGTGAGGGTGCCCGAATCGAGAAACAGGCGCGCGCCCAGGTCCGAGACGCGCAGGCCGTCGTGCTCCCACAGCGCCAGCAGCGCCAGGTACTGCGGATACGTCAGGCCGAGTTCGGAGAGCAGTGGCTTGTAGAGCTTGGTCATCGCCAGCGAGGTGGAATACAGCGCAAAGCACAGTTGGTGGTCCAGTTGCAGGGCATGTTCGGCATGGAGGACTGCAGAGGGGTTTTCGGAAGGCATGGTTGAATTATTGTTCAAAATTAAATTGCACACAATGTAAGTGGGTATTCTTCAAGCATGCACCCAGCCGCCGTAGGCCGAGCATGACGAGGCGCGCTGCTCAGCGGCCCTGGAACCGGGCGGCCCGTCGCTCCACGAAGGAGCGCACACCCTCTGCCGCATCCTCGCTGCGGGACAGACGTTGCTGGGTGTCGATGAACTCGTGCATCGCCACCACCGGGCCTTGCTCGAGCGCCTTCAATGCGTTCAGCCGTGTCGCCACGACGGCTAGCGGGGCCTGCGCCGCAATCGAGTGGGCAATGGCCAGCGCTTCGTCCAGCTCGGTGCCCGCTGGCACCACCCTCTGCACGAAGTTCAGCCGCAGCGCCTCGGCGCTGCCGAACTCGTCTCCCGTCAGCAGGTGCAGCAAAGCGTTGCCCAGGCCGGCGCGCTCGGCCATGCGCAGGGTCGCGCCGCCCGTGGCCATGATGCCGCGCTTGACCTCAAGCTGCGAGAACCGGCTGTTGTCGGCCGCGATGACGATGTCGGCCGCCAGCATCAGCTCGATGCCCAGGGTGTAGGTGATGCCCTTGACGGCCACGACCATCGGCTTGGTGCGCCGGCGGTAGCCGTCCATGCCCAGATTCACCGGGTCGACCAGACCGAGCGGCACCGCTTTCTCGCCGCGCTGCATCAGCGGTGCGATGGTGGGCAGGTCGAGCCCGGCCGTGAAATGGTCGCCCAGGGCGTGCAGAACGCCGACTCGCAGTGCAGGATCGTCGTCGAGCCGGGTATAGGCCTCGCCGAGCTCCCGGTACATCTTGGGCGTGAAGCCGTTGCGCTTGGCCGGGCGGTTGATACCGATCAGCAGCACGGCGTCTCGGACTTCGCAGTCGATGCTGCCTTCGGGATGGGAGGGAGTCGGGGTGGCGGTGGTCATGCTCCGCATGGTAGTCGGGTGCGCAGCCGTCGGCCGTTCGCCGAGGCGACACGCCGGCCGGCGTTGCACCGGCCGAATGCGAGGATCAGTAGGTGTAGACGCCCTGGCCCGTCTTGCGCCCCAGGCGCCCGGCGGCCACCATTTCCTTGAGCAGCGGGCAGGCGCGGTACTTGCTGTCGCCGAACTCGCTGAGGTAGACGTCCATCACTGCCAGGCAGACGTCCAGCCCCACCATGTCGGCCAGCGCCAGCGGCCCGATCGGCTGGTTGCAGCCCAGCTTCATGCCGGCGTCGACGTCCTCGGGCGTCGCCAGCCCTTCGGCCAGTACGAAGAAGGCCTCGTTGATCATCGGCACCAGAATGCGGTTGACCACGAAGCCGGGTGCATTTTTCACGGTGATGGGCGTCTTGCCCAACGCCTTGGCCATGGACTGAACAGCTTCATGGGTGGCGTCGCTGGTCTGCAGGCCGCGGATGATCTCCACCAGCGCCATCATCGGCACCGGGTTGAAGAAGTGCATGCCGATGAACCGGTCGGGGCGGCTGGTCACCGCCGCCAGCTTGGTGATCGAAATGGACGAGGTGTTGGACGCGATGATGACCTCGGGTGCGACGATGGCGTCGATCTGCTTCAGGATCTTGACCTTCAGGTCGTGGTTCTCGGTGGCGGCTTCTATAACCAGGTCAGCTGCCTTCAGGTCGTCGTAGCTTGTGCTGCCTTTGATGCGGGCCAGGGCCGCGTCCTTGTCGGCGGCGCTGATCTTGTCCTTCTTGAGAAGCCGCTCCAGGCTGCCGGCCACCGTGCTGAGGCCCTTGCCCACAGCGGCCTCGGAAATGTCGACCATGATGACCTGAATGCCGGACACCGCGCAGGCCTGCGCGATGCCGTTGCCCATGGTGCCTGCGCCGATGATGCCGACGGTGGTGATGCTCATGCTGTGAACTCCGCAAAAGTAGAAAAAGGGAACGGCAAGCGATGCACCTGCCCAAGGTGGGATGTTAGCGACCGGATCTGTCCGCAGGGCGACGAATGCCTCGCGCGACTGAATCGACCGCCTGCCAACACATCCACGCGGATGCAGGACGGAAGCGAGGCGTCAGGCTTTTGCCGCCTTGGCGTCGCGGACCGCGCGGCGTTTGGCCATTTCCCGGCCCATCGACTCCAGCAGCGCCGGATCAATGCGCCCGCGCGCTTCCGGGTAGGCCAGCGATTCCTCCAGCACGATGTGGTCGAGATACAGTTGCTGGAACACCTCCACCGCCTGGCGCAACACGTTGGGATCGAACCAGCTGTTGCCATCCGCCGCCGCTTCCAGCGCGGGTTCGATCTCGAACCAGTCGGCCTCCAGCCAGCCGTGGTCCTGAATCAGCCGGTGCGTGGCCTGCAGGACGTCCTCCTGGTTGCTGGCCAGCAGCGAAGGGAAGACGTGTTTTTCTTCATCCAGGTGGTGTTGCCGGGGTTCGGCGTTGAACCAGTCGGTCAGCGCACGCGCCTGCGCCTGCAATGCGGGCGTCAGCTCACCCTCTTCCAGAGCGGTGGCCAGCGCCATCATCTGTTCGAGCTTCTGCTGGATGTCCAGATGGCACCGATCCAGAAACACGAAAAGGCTTTTGTCAACCGGGGACGCTGCGGGGGCAGATGCGGACATGAAGGCGCTCCATTCAAAGACACAAGAACATGGAGGTCTATTGTGGGATTGATGCGCTGCAGCATCTTGATCTGGCTCAAATAAGGCGAGGAACCGCTGAATCCCCACCGTTTTGGGGTATCGTGCGGCGCACCGGAGACAAAGGGCGGGGCAGACGCCGACAACGCCCAGTGCCTGCCTCGCCTCCAAGGAGCACAACACATGAACGCAACACCGGCACTCAAGCGCCGCTCGTTTCTCAAGCTGGGCATCGGCTCGGCCATCGTGCTGGCGCTGGCCGGCGGCACGATGGCCTTGATGAAGCCGGGCCTTGTCGACGGCAAACTCAGCCAGCCCGCGCGCCTGGTGATGACGCGCGTCGCGCAAGCCATGCTCGCCGGCACCTTGCCTGTGGACCCTGCCGCCCAGAGGCAGGCCCTGGACGCCGTGCTGCAACGCACCGACGCATTCTTCGTGGGCCTGCCCACCCATGTGCTCGCCGAACTGGACCAGTTGCTGGGCCTGCTGGCTTCGGCGCCGGGCCGTCGTTTTCTGGTCGGCCTGTCCACGTCATGGGAAGAGGCCACCGCGGCCGAGACCACGGCCGCCCTGAAAGGCATGCTGGAATCCGGCACGGAACTTCGCATCCAGGCCTGCCAGGGGCTGCACGATCTCGTGATGGTGCCGTACTTCTCCGGCAAGGAATCCTGGACGGTGCTGGGCTATCCCGGCCCGACCGCCGTGTGACCGTGCCCCCTTCCTTTCACCCGAGCCGACACCATGAGCAACATCCCCGACCCCATTCTTCAAGGCCTGCAGCGGGGATGGAAAGTCCTTGGCGGCAAGCATGGCGCCCTGCCGGAGCGCCTCAGCTGTGACGTTGCGATCATCGGATCCGGAGCCGGGGCCGGCATCACGGCGGAGCTGCTGACCAAGGCCGGCCTGAACGTCGTCATCGTCGAAGAAGGACCACTCAAGAGCAGCACCGATTTCAAGCAGCTCGAACCCGAAGCCTACGCCAGCCTGTACCAGGAAAATGCCGGACGCAAGACCAAAGACAAGGGCATCACCATTCTGCAGGGCCGCAGCGTGGGGGGTACCACCACGGTCAACTGGACCAGTTCCTTCCGCACGCCGCCGGAGACGCTCAAGTTCTGGCAGGACCGGTTCGGCCTGAAGGATTACAGCGTCGAGGCCTTGGCCCCCTATTTCCAGCAGGTCCAGACGCGGCTGAACATCGAGCCCTGGGCGGTGGCGCCCAATGAGAACAACGAACTGTTGCGCCGTGGCGCCGCGAAGCTGGGCATCAAGGCCGAAGTGATTCCGCGCAACGTCAAGGGCTGCTACAACCTGGGCTCCTGCGGCATGGGTTGCCCCACCAACGCCAAGCAGTCCATGCTCGTCACAACGCTTCCCTATGCGCTGGACCGTGGCGCCACGCTGCTCGTGGAGACGCGGGTCGAAAAGATGGTCATCGAGGGCAGCCGCGTCACCGCCCTGCAGTGCATCGCGGTCAAGCCCAATGCAGCGCCAGCCCATCCCGGCGGCGCGGTCACCACGGTGGTGGCCAGGCACATCGTGCTGGCCGGCGGAGCGATCAACTCGCCGGCCCTGCTGATGCGTTCCAAGGCGCCCGACCCGCATCAGCGCCTGGGCAGCCGAACCTTCCTGCATCCGGTGGCCATCACCACCGCCGTCATGGCCGAGCCGGTGCAGGCATGGACCGGCGCGCCCCAGTCGATCTATTCCGATCACTTCATGCACACCCAGCCAGTGGACGGCCCCATTGCCTTCAAGCTGGAGGTGGCGCCGCTGCACCCGGTGTTCTTCGGCGCCAACCTGCCGGGCTTCGGCGAGAGCCAGGCCGCCCTGTTCCGCCAATATCCGAATGCCAATGTGACCCTGGCCCTGATGCGCGATGGCTTTCATCCGCAATCGGTCGGCGGCAAGGTCGAGCTGCGCTCGGATGGTTCGCCCCTGCTGGACTACCCGCTCACCGACTACGTGCTGGAGGGCGCGCGCCGCGCGATGCTGGCGATGGCGCAGATCCAGTTCGAGGCCGGGGCCAGGATGGTCTACCCCGGCCACGAACTCGCTCGCGGCACCGCGACATGGGCCGAGACCAAGGCCGCGATCGAGGCCCTGCCGATGAAGCCCCTGCTGACCAGGATCGGCAGCGCCCACGTCATGGGCGGCTGCGGCCTGGCCGCCGACGAGAAGGCCGGCGTCACCCGTCCTGATGGCCAGCACTGGCAGCTGGAGAACCTGTCGATCCACGACGGCTCGATCTTCCCCACCAGCATTGGTGCCAATCCCCAGCTGTCGATCTACGGCACGGTCAACCGGCTGGCGCAGGGCCTGGCCAAGCGGCTCACGTCCAAAGAGGTCGCGCTGGCCTGAGGGCACTGCGGGCTGTTTGTTGCAGCGGCACGGGTCTTTCCTGGTGCGTACGGCCGTATGGGCCGGCCGCCAGGACCGCTGAAACCAGAACCATCGGCCAATTCAGGCCGTTCCCATCGTGAAATGGACCTTTTGTGCTATTGAAAAAGGACTTTCCGGATCAGTTTCAGTTCCGGAACCGCTTGCGCGTCAGCGCCAGCGCGATCCAGAACGCAGCCACCGCGAAACCCAGCAGGACAAGGCCATGGCGCAGCGGATGCGCGGGCCATTGGTCCATGAACAGCGGGCGCACCAGTTCGACGGCAGCGGTCAGAGGCAGCCATTCGGCGACGGTGCGCACCAGCGGGGGCAGCTGGGTGGTCGGGAAGAAGATGCCTGAGAGAAACATCATCGGCGTGAGGAACAGCGTGAAGTAGTAGGTGAAGAAGTCGTAGCCCTTGGCCAGCGCGTTGAAGATCAGCGCAATGCAGCTGAAGGTGATGCCGACGAACAGCAGCACCGGCCAGGCCACCAGCAGCTTCGGCGAATGGCTGATGCCCAGCGCCAGCATCACGCCCAGGATGGCCGTCACGGTAAACAGCGCCTTGAAGGCGGCCCACAGCATCTCGGCCAGCACCACGTCGTCCAGCCGCACCGGCGCGTTCATGATGCCGTCCCAGGTCTTTTGCACATGCATGCGCGAGAAGGCGGAATACAAGGCCTCGAAGCTGGCCGCGTTCATCGCGCTCATGCAGATGCTGCCGCTGGCCAGGAACAGGATGTAGGGCACTTGTCTGTCACCGAGCTGTACCTGCCCCACCAGCGCGCCGAGGCCATAGCCGAAGGCCACCAGCCACATTAGCGGCTCGGCAATGTTGCCCACCAGGCTGGGGATGGCCAGCTTGCGCCAGACCAGCAGGTTGCGCAGAAACACCGGCCACCAGCGCATCGACAAGCGTGGCGCGGCCCAGACGGAAGCGGTGGAAACCTGGCTCATGATCAGCCTTCCTCACGGATCTGTCGTCCGGTCAATTTGAGAAACAGGTCTTCCAGGTTCGCCGGCCGGTGCAGCGTGCGCAGCTGCGGGTGCGCCTCCAGCGCGGCCAGCAGCGGGCGGGCCTGGGCGGTATAGAAGAACACGGTTTCGCCGCTGACCTCCACCCGCGCGGCCAGGGCGGCCAGGGCCGCGTCGGTGGCCAGCGCCAGCGCGCCCACGCCGTACACCTCCACCACGTCGGGCTCCAGGTGCTCGGCGATCAGGTCGCGCGGCTTGCCTTCGGCGATCTTGCGGCCGTGGTCCAGCACCAGCAGCCGGTGGCACAGGCGCTCGGCCTCGTCCATGAAATGGGTGGTCAGCAGGATGCTCTTGCCCTGTTGCAGCAGCAGCTGCAGCCGCTCCCACATCAGGTGGCGGGCCTGCGGGTCCAGCCCGGTGGTGGGCTCGTCGAGCAGCAGCAGCTGCGGGTCGTTCACCAGCGCGCGCGCCAGCGAGAGGCGCCGCTTCATGCCGCCCGACAGCTCGCCGGGCTTGGCCTCGGCCTTGTGGCTCAGCGCGGCGAATTCCAGCAGCTGCGGGATGCGCGCGCGGATGTCGGCGCTCTTCATGCCGAAATAGCGGCCATAGACCAGCAGGTTTTCGGCCAGGTTGAAATCCGGATCCAGCGTGTCGAACTGGCTCACCACGCCCAGACGGGCCTTGATCGCAAGCGCGTCCGCCGGCATGGTGCGCCGGGTGCCGTCCAGCGTGTAGGCCACCTCGCCCGCGTCCGGCGTGGCCAGGCCCAGCGCCATGCGGATGGTGGTGGTCTTGCCCGCGCCGTTGGGGCCGATCACGCCCAGGCACTCGCCCGGCGCAATAAAAAAGGACACGTCGTCCACCACCACGGACTCGCCGTAACGCTTGCGCAGGCGGCTGACTTCAATCAAGGGAGCGCTCATGGGCCCATTGTCGCCGGCCGGCGTCGGGCTTGCCGAGCGCCGGCTGGCCTGGGCAGGGCCGCTTGGGGTTCACCGGGCGCGCTGCATCTTGTGGGACTTAAAATTTGATAGCACATCATGACCAAACGACGATGGGATGATGGGCATTTTGTATGGAATTTCGTCTGGATGGCTCTCGACAGCCGTCCCCTGGCCCCGGGGAGCACGCATCTTGCGGCTTCACCCGGCCCGGTACCAGCCCGTCGATTCCGCTGGGCACGAGCTTTAAGTTTCGCGCCACGGGGTCAACACCTTTCGCGGCGGTAGGCGTCACCATGCCCCCGTGGCCGGGCATGGACGAGGCCGAGTTCGTGGTCGGGCCCTGGCAGGCCGGCTGACGGCCAGCGTCCACCCGGGGATGAAGCGGCCTATTCCGCCGGCCCCACCGTCAGCGCCACTTCGGCCACGCCCTCCACCCGCCCCGTGATGCGGTCGCCCGGCAGCACCGCGCCCACGCCTTCCGGGGTGCCGGTGTAAATCAGGTCGCCGGGCTGCAGGTGGTAGAACAGCGACAGGTCGGCGATGATTTCCCGGATGTTCCAGATCAGCTTGTCCACGTTGGACGACTGCTTCGTCTCACCGTTCACTTCCAGCGCGATGGCGCCTTGCTCGATGACCTGTCCTTCCATCGGCACGATCTCGCTGCACACCGAAGACTGTTCCACATCCTTGCCCAGGTCCCAGGGGCGGCCCTTGTCGCGCGCCACCAGCTGCAGGTCGCGCCGGGTCATGTCCAGGCCGGCGCCATAGCCGTAGATGACGGAGTGGGCGTCTTCGGCCTTGACGCGAAAACCCGCTTGCCCGATGGCCACGACCAGTTCCATTTCGAAGTGGTAGTTCTTCGTCTCCGGCGGGTAGGCCACGGTGGCGCCCGAGGGCGTCAGCGTCTGCGGTGCCTTGGTGAAGTAGAACGGCCGCTCCACCGATTTGTCCACCGGCTTTCCCATTTCCACGGCGTGCGCCTGGTAGTTGCGGCCGACGAAAAACAGACGGTTGACGGGGAAGCGCTCGTCGCGGCCGCGAATGGCCACGGACTGCACGGCGGGCGGGTTGAAAAGGTAATTGGTCATGGGAACGATGTGGATTTCGATGGAAGAAAAGAAAACGGGACCGCCGGGCGGCCCCGTTGCGGTGGAGGGGGCGATCAGCCGCGGTTTTCGTAAACGCCCAACTTGCGGTGCAGCGGCGATTCGTCGGCAATGAAGACGAAGGCCGGCTTGTCGGCATTGAGGTTGGTCAGCGTCACGGCCTCGTAGCCGGGCGCGCAGCAGGTGTCCGCCTCGGCCAGCGTGAAGGTGCTGTTGACGATCTGCGCCTGCACGCGGCCTTCGATCAGGTGGAACACCTGCGCGGGCGAGCGCGCCGGCAGACGCAGGGTCTGACCCGGGCGCAGCATCAGCGAATAAAAGCCCAGGATGTTCTCGGCGTCGCCACCGGTCTCCGGGTTGACGTAGGTGACCTGCACGGCCTCCAGGTCCGGCTGGTCGGCGGCCAGGCCCAGCAGCGCGGCGCGCGCCTCAGCCCAGGGGTAGCGGAGCACCGGGTTGCGCTTGCTGGAGCGCTCAAACACCGGGCTGGGCACCACGCCGGCGCGGCTCCAGGCGCGGTCGCCGCGGCTTGCCTTGGTCTCCTGGCGCTCGCCGGGGATCACGTAGGAGGCTTCCATGAAATAGACGATGGGCAGGTCCAGCACGTCGAGCCAGACCACGGGCTGGTCGCCGTCATGGCCGTGCTCGTGCCACAGGCCGGTGGGCGTCAGGATCAGGTCGCCGCGTGCCATCGGGCACTTCTCGCCGTCCACCGTGGTCCAGGCGCCTTCGCCCTCGACGATCATGCGCACCGCGTTGGGTGTGTGGCGATGTGACGGCGCCCATTCGCCCGGCAGAAGCAATTGCATGCCCAGGTAGATGGCGGCGCTGGCCTGCATTTTTTCCAAACCGTGGCCGGGGTTGGCCATCACCAGTACGCGACGCTCGGCCTTTTCCATCGGGGCGAGGTCGCCGGCGCGCATCAGCAGCGGGCGCAGCGTGTCGTAGGCCCAGAAGGTGGGCTGGGTCTTGCGCGTGGGCACCTTCGGCGGCAGCACCGCGCGCAGGCTGGGCCACAGCGGCACCAGGTTGAGTTGGGTCAGTTCGTCGCGGTAGTCCTGCGGCAGGTCTTCCAGTCGGCCGAGTTCATGCATGGGGTGTCTCCGGGGGTTGTTGGGGGCGGGTAGGGCGGGATCAGCCCTGCTGGAGGCAGTTGTTGACGTTCCAGCTGTAGAGCCATTCGATGGCGTCGTAGAAACGCTCCTGACTGCGGCCCTTCCACAGACTGTTGCGGATCAGCCGCTCCACGCCCATGGCGTGGTACAGCCGGCCCATTTCGCGGCCGGAGAGCACGATGCGTGCGGTGCGGGTCACGCGGTTCTTCTGGTACAGCGCCAGCGCGGCGTCCCAGTCCTTGTTGGTCACGCGCAGCGCCTCGCCCAGGGTCACCGCGTCTTCCATGGCCATGCAGGCGCCCTGGGCCATGTACTGCGTGGTGGGGTGGGCGGCATCGCCCAGGATGGTGGCGCGGCCGAACACCCAGGTGCCGATAGGCTCCTTGTCGGCGGTGGCCCAGCGGCGCCAGCTCTTGGGCAGGTCGATCAACTGGCGCGCCTTGGGGCTGATGCCCTGGAAGTAGCTTTCCACTTCTTCCTTGCTGCCATCGGTCACGCCCCATTGCTCGGCCTGGCGGCTGTGGAAGGTCACCACCACGTTGTACTGCTCGCCGCCGCGCAGCGGGTAGTGCACCAGGTGGCACTTGGGGCCGGCCCACAGGCTGGCAGCGTTCCACTTCAGGTCGTCGGGGAAATCGGCCTTCTCCACCACCGCGCGGTACACCACATGGCCGGTCACGCGCGGGGGGTCGTTCACGTACTGCGCGCGCACCACCGACTTGCCGCCGTCGGCCCCGATCAGCGCCTGGCCCACCCAGCGCTTGCCGTTCTGGTCAATGGCGGTGACGGTCTTGCTGGCCTCGTCCTGCTCGATCTTCTCGATGCGGGTGCTGGTGAAAAACTCCACCCGACCGGTTTCCACGGCACCTTCGAGCAGGGAGGAGTGGATGTCCACGCGGTGGATCACCGCGTAGGGGTTGCCGAAGCGCTTGCGGAAGGCTTCGCCGGTCTCGATCTTGCCGACCTGGGTTTCATCGATGGCGTCGTGCATCACCATGTAGTCGGTGTAGACGGCGCGGCCGCGCGCCTTGTCGCCCACGCCCAGCGCATCGAAGGCGTGGAAGGCGTTGGGGCCGAGCTGGATGCCGGCGCCGATTTCGCCGATCTCGGGAGATTGCTCGAACACCTGCACCTGGAAGCCCTGGCGCACCAGCGCCAGCGCCGCGGCCAGGCCGCCAATGCCGCCGCCGGACACCAGCACCGGCAAATCTTTTGTCTCAATAGCCATGTGTTACCTCGTTTTGGAAAATGGTAAGCATACTTATTAATTGTCGGTTCAAACTCAGGGTTAACCCTTGGTTGTCGGCGCCGTCCCGTCGGGGCCGGCGGTGCGCGCCCGGGGCCGCCGGATAGAATTTCGCTCTTCATGGACTCCGGGTGACCGTATCGTGTCTGACCGTCTGGCGGTGCTGCTGCAGTACCTGTTGCCCAAAAAAGCGCTCACGGCCTTTGCCGGCTGGTGCGCCGCCTCCCGCGCCACCGGCTGGACGCGCCGCGTCATCCCCTGGTTCATCCGGCGCTACGGCGTGAACATGGCGGAGGCGGCCAACCCCGACCCGGCAAGCTACGCCAGCTTCAACGAGTTCTTCACGCGTCCGCTGCGCCCGGGCGTCCGTCCGCTCGCGGATGCCGACTGGGTCTGCCCCGTGGACGGCGCCATCAGCCAGTTCGGCCCGATCGAAAAGGACCAGATCTTTCAGGCCAAGGGCCACCACTACAGCACCCGCGCGCTGGTGGGCGGCGACGCGGCGCTGGCGGCATTGTTTCAGGACGGCCACTTCGCCACCATCTACCTGAGCCCGAAGGACTACCACCGCATCCACATGCCGTGCGACGCCCGGCTGACGCGCATGATCTACGTGCCCGGCGACCTGTTCTCGGTCAACCCCACCACGGCGCGTGGCGTGCCGGGGCTTTTCGCCCGCAACGAGCGCGTGGTCTGCGTGTTCGACACCGCGCGCGGCCCCTTCGTGCAGGTGCTGGTGGGGGCGACCATCGTCGGCAGCATGGCCACCGCCTGGCACGGCGTGGTCAACCCGCCGCGCCTGCCCGACGTGCGCGAATGGCGCTACGACGATGCTCCGGTGCACCTGAAGCAGGGCGACGAGATGGGCCGCTTCCTGCTGGGCTCCACCGTGGTGCTGCTTTGGCCCAAAGACACCCTGCGCTTCAACCCCGCCTGGGCGCCCTCGGGCCCTGTGCGCATGGGCGAGGCCATGGGGCAGGCGCTGGCCTGAATCCGAACCAAATTCCTGTCTCTCCAAACCTCATCACCATGACCACCCTCGGCACCCCGCTTTCACCCTCGGCCACCAAAGTCATGCTGCTCGGCGCCGGCGAACTGGGCAAGGAAGTCCTGATCGCGCTGCAGCGCCTGGGCGTGGAAACCATCGCGGTGGACCGCTACGACCACGCCCCGGGCCAGCAGGTGGCGCACCACGCGCGCACCATCACCATGAGCGACCCCACGCTGCTGCGCGCACTGATCGAGGCCGACAAACCCGACCTGGTCGTGCCCGAGATCGAGGCCATCGCCACGCCCATGCTCGAAGTGCTGGAGGCCACCGGCGTGGTGCGCGTGATTCCGACCGCCCGTGCCGCCCGCCTGACCATGGACCGCGAAGGCATCCGCCGTCTGGCGGCCGAGACCCTGGGCCTGCCCACCAGCCCCTACAAGTTCTGCGACACGCTGGCCGAGCTGCAGGTAGCGATAGACGCGGGCATCGGTTACCCGTGCATCGTCAAGCCCGTGATGAGCAGCTCCGGCAAGGGCCAGAGCAAGATCGACGGCCCGGCCGACGTGCAAAAGGCCTGGGACTACGCCATGGCTGGTGGGCGCGTCGCCCATGGCCGCATCATCGTCGAAGGCTTCATCGACTTCGACTACGAAATCACCCTGCTGACGGTGCGCGCCAAGGGCGCAGACGGCCGCATCGAAACCCATTTCTGCGAACCCATCGGCCATGTGCAGGTCAGCGGCGACTACGTGGAGAGCTGGCAGCCGCACCCCATGAATCCGGCCGCGCTTGAAAAGGCCCGCCAGATCGCCAAGGCCGTCACCGACGACCTGGGCATCGGCCTGGACGGCCAGTCCACCGGCCTGGGCCTGTTCGGCGTGGAACTGTTCGTCAAGGGCGACCAAGTCTGGTTCAGCGAGGTGAGCCCGCGCCCGCACGACACCGGCATGGTCACCATGACCACGCAGTGGCAGAACGAATTCGAGCTGCACGCCCGTGCCATCCTGGGCCTGCCGGTCAATACCGCGCTCAGGAGCCCCGGTGCCAGCGCCGTGATCTATGGAGGCGTCGATGCGACGGGTATTGCCTTTGACGGCGTGGACGAGGCCCTTCGGGTGCCCAACACGGACATCCGCCTGTTCGGCAAGCCCGAGAGTTTCGTGAAGCGCCGCATGGGCGTGGCGCTGGCCTTCGACGCCGATGTGGAGGTGGCCCGTTCCAATGCTAAGCTGGCGGCCTCGAAAGTCAGGCCGCGGGCGGCCTGAGGACGAAAATCAAGCCTAATCGGCACGATCCCAGCGTCGATTGGTCAGTAGTTGCTACGAATAACGGAGCGACGCTGCGCCTGGGCGAGGCCGCTCACTCATGCCGCAGCGCATCGATCGGGTCCATGCGGGCGGCGCGGCGGGCGGGGAAGTAGCCGAACACGACGCCGATGATGGGCGCCAACACGGTAATTGGAGTCTGAGCCCGATTCCTTCGTCGATCGGTCCCACAGTTCTCCTGTAGGTATTGGTCGTCTTGGTGAAAGTCGGAATCAGCCCCGCCGAATCCCCATCCCGATTTCACCGTTTCTAGTCTTTTTGGCATCTCGCGTTCACGATGTCCCACGCGCCGCCACTGTCCAAGCACTTGTCGATCACCATTTCTCGATCGAACCAAGTGATAAACCACGCGGTTAGCGCGATAAAGATACCGGCCGCCAAGAATCGTCCCAAGTTACGCACCTGGCCCCCTCAATAGTTTGCTGGCAAGCCGTTGGGCCTCGCCATGCTGCAAACGGCCGAGCATGGTTTGGATGAACCCAAGGCGCCGCTGTGAAAATTGGAATCTGACCCGGATTTCCCCTGATTTCGCCGGCGCGCTGACATCCCGGCGACAGGGGGGGCGCAGTTCAGCCGAGAACCTGCTTCTCCAGGAGCCCGTACAAGAAATAGTCGACAACAGATAGTCCGAGAAACAGACCTGTGGTCAACCAAGTTCCGATAGTTTTTTTCCCAAACTGAAGTGCGCAAGCAGTATCGAAGTAGAAAACAGGACGAGTGAGATTGCCCAACTCACCCAAAATCCGAATCCCAATACATCTTCAGGTGCCATCCGAATAGCCGATGGCTTGTATTTCAGTGAGCTATCCAGCCATTCACCATAACTCAAAAAAATCACAGCTGCGTAACTCACTCTCGCCACCCACGGCAAGTAAATAAACAAACGGCGCATGAGGCGTCTCCCTAGAAACCAGTGCTCCCCGCGTTCCCCCATCGAGTCGGGGGCGGTGTGCCATTGGGATGGTAACCACACATTTCGACCAAGCTGACCCAAGGCGTTGTGCAGGGTGGTGGCGCTGAAGTCATCGGCTTGGTAGCCGCCAACTGATGCTCCCGCCAAGCTCAAAGACGCAAGAATCCAGCCGAATCGGCACGATCCCAGTGTCGAATGGTCAGTAATTGCTACGAATAACCGAGTGAGCTTGAGTCTGCGCGAGGCCGCTCACTCGTGCCGCAGCGCGTCGATCGGGTCCATGCGTGCGGCACGCCGGGCCGGGAAATAGCCGAACACCACGCCGATGGCGGCGGAAAACACGAACGACAGCACGTTCACGCCCGGGTTGAAAAGGTAGGGCACCTCCATCACCCCGGCCAGCACCATCGACGCGATGGTCGCCAGCACGATGCCGATCAGCCCGCCCAGCGAGGCCAGCACCACGGCCTCGATCAGGAACTGCAGCAGCACCTCGCGCTCCAGCGCGCCGATGGCCAGGCGCAGGCCGATCTCGCGCGTGCGCTCGGTCACGCTGACTAGCATGATGTTCATGATGCCGATGCCGCCCACCAGCAGGCTCACCGCCGCCACGGCGCCCAGCAGCGTGGTCATGACCTTGGTGGTGCCCGACATGGTTTCCGCCAGCTGCTTGGTGTCGAGCACGTTGAAGTTGTCCTCGTCGGTATCGGCCAGCTTGCGGCGTTCGCGCAGCAGCTGGGTCAGGCTGGCCTTGACGCGGGTCGAGTCGCTGCCGTCCATCATCGACACCAGCAGCGTGTTGACGCGGTTGTTGCCGGTGATGCGCCGCTGCAGCGTCTTGATCGGCACCAGCACCATGTCGTCCTGATCGTTGCCGAACGCGCCCTGGCCCTTGGAGGCCAGCAGGCCGATGATCTCGCAGGAGACCTGCTTCACGCGCAGCTGGGCACCGACCGCCGCGGCGCTGCCGAAGAGCTCGCGGCGCACCGTCTCGCCGATCAGGCAGACGGCCGAGCCCGCGCGCAGCTCGTCGTCAGAAAACTCCCGGCCCTGCGCCACCTTCCAGTTGCCGGTGACGAGCCAGTCGTTGGTGCTGCCGATGACGCTGCTGGTCCAGTTGCGGCCATTGGCCACCACGGTGGCGCCGGTGCGCGCCTCGGGCGCCACCGCTGCGATGCCGCCGATCTGGCTGGCGATGGCGGCTGCGTCGTCCTCCTTGAAGGCCGACCCGCCGCCACCGCCCAGGCCCATGCGCTGGCCGGGGCGCACCTGCAGCAGGTTGGTGCCCAGGCTGGAGATCTGGTTCTGCACCGCAAGCGTGGCGCCATTGCCGAGGGTGACCATGGTGATGACGGCGCTCACACCGATCACGATGCCCAGGATGGTCAGGAACGACCGAAGCAGGTTGCGCCGGATCGAGCGCAAGGCGAGCAGCAGGGTGTTGAGCAGCATCAGGCGGCCTCGCTTGGCGGGGTGGGGGCGGCTGCGGGTTTGTCCAGGCCGGCCGGGTGCGGGTTGGGCGTGTCGTCGGCGATCACACCATCGACGAAACGCACGATGCGCCGCGCATACGCCGCCATGTCCGCCTCATGGGTCACCATCAGCACGGTGATGCCGTGGTCCACATTCAGGCGCCACAGCAGGTCCATGATCTCGCGGCTGCGCTGGGTGTCGAGGTTGCCGGTGGGCTCGTCGGCCAGCAGCACCGCCGGCTCGGTAACCATGGCGCGGGCAATCGCCACGCGCTGCTGCTGCCCGCCGGACAGCTCCGAGGGCATGTGATGTTCCCAGCCCTTGAGGCCCACGGCCTCCAGGGCCTTCGCGGCGGCGGCGTGCCGCGCCGCGGCCGGCTCACCCCGGTAGATGAGCGGCAACTCCACGTTTTCCTGGGCCGAAGTGCGCGCCAGCAGGTTGAACCCCTGGAACACGAAGCCGAAGTACCGGCGCCTCAGCCGTGCGCGCTGGTCGCGCGTCAGTGACTCCACACGCACGCCCTGGAACAGGTAGGCGCCGGTGGTCGGGCGGTCCAGGCAGCCCAGTGTGTTCATGGCGGTCGACTTGCCTGAGCCGCTGGGGCCCATGATGGCGACGAAGTCGCCGGCATGAATGTCGAGGTCCACGCCCTTGAGCGCCTGGAACGCCGTCGTGCCTTCGCCATAGGTCTTGGTGATGCCTTGCAGGCGGATGAGAGGCATCTCGCCGGATGCGCCGGTCAGTGGATGCACGGACGTGCCTGCGACAGCGTTTCCCGTTTCGACTGTTGCGTCGGCCGGCTCGCTCATGGCGCGGCTCCAGCGGCCCGCTGGTCGGTGATCACGGCCATGCCTTCTTTGAGCTCGGGCCCGCTGACCTCGGTCATGCGCCCGTCGCTGATGCCGGGCGTCACTGCGAGGGCCACGGCCTGGCCGTCCTGCAGCACCCAGATCTGGCGCACGGCGGCGTTGCCGTTGCCTGCGGCCCTGCGCCCGCCGGACCGGGGGGGCATGCGCGGCATGAGTTTCGACACCACGCTGCCGCTGGCGGCCGGGGCCGCACCCGCTGCCGTTGCCGGCGTGAAGCGCAGCGCCGTGTTGGGCACCAGCAGCACGTTGTTGCGCTCGGTGGCGACGATGGTGGACGCCGCCGTCATGCCCGGACGCAGGCTCAGGTCGCTGTTGTCCACTTCGAGCCAGGTGGTGTAGGTGATCACGTTGTCGGTCTTGGTCGAGCCAAAGGCCACGCGCGTGATCCTGGCGGGGTAGCGCCGCGAGGGGTAGGCGCTGACGGTGAAGCTCGCCTTCTGTCCGACCTTCACCGCGCCCACGTCGGCCTCGTCCACGGCGACCTCCAGGCGCAGTTGCGCCAGGTCTTCGGCAATCGTGAACAGCGTCACGGCCTGAAGCGACGCGGCCACGGCGTTGCCCGGATCCACGGTGCGCGTCAGCACAACGCCGTTGATGGGCGAGCGGATGGACGCCTTGGACAGGTTGGTCTCATCGGTGGACAGCGTGGCGCGGGCCTCGGCCACGGTGGCGCTGGCGCTGGCCTCGCCGGCCACCGCACGCTCAAGCGTGGCGCGGGCGCCGTCGAGTTCGGTCGCCGAGGGCACCTTGCCGCCCGACAGGCGGGACACTTCCTCGAAGCGCGCCAGGCCGGCGCGCGCCTCCTTCACGGTGGCGTTGGTCTGGGCCAGCTGCGCCTGCGCGGAAGCCAGCGCCGCGCGCGAACGCAGCACCTGGTCGTCCAGCTTGGCGGTGTCCAGCTCCACCAGCACCTGGCCCTTCTTGACGACGTCATTCACATCCACCAGCACCCGCTTGACGGTTCCCGACAGCTCGCTGCCGATGCTCACCACGCGCGTCGGCACGATGGTGCCGTTGGCCGCCACGGTGAGCGTCAGGTTGCCCTTGCGCAGGGCCTCGGTCACGTAGACGGGCGCGGCGTTGCTCTCTTTCTGCGCCTGCCAGAAATAGATGCCGCCAGCGGCAGCGGCCAGCACCGCCAGGCCGATCCACAGGGAGGGCCGGGCCCACCAGCGCGCCGGCTGGTCGGTGCCCAGCAGCGCCTGGATATCCGTGGTGGCAGGCTTGGCCATGGCAGGTTTCTGCGCCGGCACAGGCACGGCAGGTTTGACGGGGGGGGTCGGTGCGTTCATGGGGAGGCTTCAATCCGGTGGGGCGTGCCGTTCAAGGTGTGACGGTATCGCTGGGCGTCCAGCCGCCGCCCAGGGCCTTGTACAGGCGCACATGGTCGGCGCTGAGGCTGGCGCGGGTGCTCTCCACGCCGTCCTGGGTGTTGAGCAGGGTGCGCTTGGTTTCCAGCACCGTGCGGAAGTCGATCAGGCCGCTGCCGTAGCGCTGGCGGGCCAGCAGTTCGGCGTTGGCGGCCGCGTCGGTGGCGGCCTGCAGCCGCGCCAGTCGCTCGCGGTTGCCTTGCAGCGAGGCCAGCGCGTCCTCGACGTCCTTCAGCGCCGTCAGCACGGTGGCCTGGTAGCTCACGCGCGCCTGTTCCAGGCTGGCTTCCTGCGAGCGCACCTGGGCCTGGATCGCGCCGCCGTCGAACAGCGGCACCGACACGCTGCCGATCAGCGCATTGACGGCCGAGGCGCCGTTGGTCAGGCCGCCCAGTGTCATGGCGCGCAGGCCCAGCGCGCCGCTGATCTTGAAGCTGGGGTAGCGCGCGGCGTCGGCTTGCGCCACGCGCGACAGGGCCGCGTTGATGGATTCTTCAGCCGCGCGCACGTCGGGGCGTTGGCGCAGGGTCTCCGCGGGGAGCGCCAGCGCCAGCGCCCCGCCGGGCTGGGGCACCGGCACGGGCGTGGCGAGGCTGGCCTTCAGTGCACCCGGCGCCTGGCCCGTCAGCACGGCCAGCGCATGCAGGGTCTGGGTCAGGCTGATCTCCAGCGCGATGATGGCCGCCTGGGTCTGCTCGCTGGCGGCCACGGCCTGCTCGACGTCCAGCGAGGTGGTCAGGCCGGCCTGCACGCGCCAGCGCGTGATCTGCAGCGTCTCGTTCAGGCTGTCCAGGTTGCTGCGCGCAATCGCCAGCCGGGCCTGCAGGCTGCGCGCCTCGATGTAGGTCACGGCCACCTCGGCTGCCATGGACACCTGCACGCTGGCCAGGCTCGCGGTGGCGGCGCGCACCTCAGCGTCCGCCGCCTTCACGCCGCTGCGGGTGGCACCGAACACGTCCGGTTCCCAGCTCGCGTCCAGGCTGGTGCTGTAGCTGTTGCTGGCGAGGTTGCCGCCGGTGGTGTTGCGCTGCCCGCCGGCGCTGGCGCCCAGGGTGGGATACAGGTTGGCGGCGCTGGCCTCCCGCTGGGCGCGGGCCTGGCGCAATGCGGCCTGGGCACTGAGCACATCGGTGTTGGCCTGCAGGGCCTGGGTCACCAGGGCGCTGAGCAGCGGGTCGTTGAAGCGCTGCCACCATTGCACCAGATCGGTGGGGGTCTGAACGGGGGCTGCCGGCCGCGCATCGGAGGACCAGGCCGTGGGCACGGCCGCGGCGGGGGGCGCAGCGTCCGGCGAGGTCAGCGAGGCGCATCCGCCCAGCGCCAGCGACGCCGCCATCAGCCAGGGGGCGGTGGCTCGGGGGGTGAAACGAAGGAGCAGTCGGTGATGCGGGGTCGGTGTCATGGAAGGGCTTTGCGCAGGCGCGCCGGGGCACCCGCGATGAGGGCCCATTTTGCCCGGCCCGGGCTCGGCCATCTGTACGCTTTGCCACAGTCCGGCAAATTTGGGTAAAGGCCGGGGCAGTTGCCAACCGGCCCGTCGGCTACTGGAACGCCACCTCCGCAAAGCTGCGCAGCTTGCGGCTGTGCAGCTGGTCCAGCCCCGCTTCGCGCAGGCGCTCGATGGTGCGCAGGCCGATCAGCAGGTGCTGGTTGACGCGCTCGCGGTAGAAGTGGTTGGCCATGCCGGGCAGCTTGATCTCGCCGTGCAGCGGCTTGTCGCTCACGCACAGCAGGGTGCCGTAGGGCACCCGAAAGCGAAAACCGTTGGCGGCGATCGTGGCGCTTTCCATGTCCAGCGCAATCGCCCGGCTCTGGCTGAAGCGGCGCTGCGGGCTGTTGTCGGGCAGCAGCTCCCAGTTGCGGTTGTCGGTGCTGGCCACGGTGCCGGTGCGCAGCACGCGTTTGAGCTCATGCCCCTTGAGCTGCGTGACCTCGGCCACGGCCGACTCCAGCGCCACCTGGATCTCGGCCAGCGCCGGAATCGGCACCCACAGCGGCAGTTCCTCGTCGAGCACATGGTCTTCGCGCACATAGCCGTGGGCCAGCACGTAGTCGCCGAGCTGCTGGCTGTTGCGCAGGCCGGCGCAGTGGCCCAGCATGATCCAGGCGTGCGGGCGCAGCACGGCAATGTGGTCGGTGATGGTCTTGGCGTTGGCCGGCCCCACGCCGATGTTGACCATGGTGATGCCGGTGCGGTCGGCGCGCATGAGGTGGTAGCCGGGCATTTGCGGCAGGCGCGGCGGTGGTGTGTTGCCCCCACGGTCGCTCACTTCGTGTGCTCCCTGCCCCCCGAGGGGGTCGTGTTCCGCCTTGGGGCGGCCCGGCGTCGGAACTTCACCCAGCGCGTCAATGGTCTGCGCTGGCAGACCCACCCGGCGCGTCACCACGTTGCCCGGTTCGACAAAGGCGATGTATTCGCTGGCCGGGTCGGCCATGGCGGCGTGGCCCATGGCGATGAACTCGTCCATGTAGAACTGGTAGTTCGTGAACAGCACGAAGTTCTGGAACCATTCGGGCGCGGTGCCGGTGTAGTGGCGCAGGCGCTGCAGCGAATAGTCCACGCGCGGCGCGGTGAACAGGCTCAGGGGCAGCGCCTCGCCGGGGTGTGGCGAGTGCGTGCCGTTGGCGATGCCGTCGTCCATCGCGGCGAGGTCCGGCAGATCGAACACGTCGCGCATGAGCTGGCGGCGCGCGGCGCTCATCGAGCCTTCGAGGTGGTCGTTCTCGGCAAAGCTGAAGTGCACCGGAATCGGCTGCGTGCTGGTGCCCACCTCCAGCGCCACCGGGTGGTTGGCCAGCAGCAGGCGGAACTGTTCCAGGTAGTAGCCGGCGTACAGGTCGGGTCGGGTCAGCGTGGTCTCGAAGCGGCCGGTGCCGGCCACGAATCCGTAGCTCAGCCGCGAGTCTGCATGCGCCACCGAGCCGGTCTGCACGCGCACGAACGGGTAGCAGGCGCGGATGCGGGGCAGGGTGTGGGCGTCGGCCTGCCCGGGCAGCGGCTCGCCGGCCACGAAGCAGCGCATGGCCTCGCGGAGGTGGGCCAGGCTGGCCTGGTAGATGGACTGGACCTGGGCCAGCGCGGCCGCAGGGTCGGTGAAGCGCATGGGGGCGATGAAGGGGGGCAGGATGGGCATGGCGCCATTGTCCACCGGGCCGATGACGGGCCCGTGGCAGCGTCCAGAGGTGGGTGGGGCGAGAAACTGAACAAAATAAGGCCAATCCCAGCGTCGATGGGTCACTTTGTGCTATTGAAAATGAAGCTGCCTTCGCCGCGACGGAAAGCGGAGGCCCAAGCGTTGCGCCGGCCTACCGCTTCCCGGCGCCGATAATCAGGGATGACCTCCGCTTCCCCCACCGCTGCCGCCGCCGACTTCGCCCGCCTGCCGCTCTCGCCCGCCATGCTGGCCAACCTGCAGCAGCTCGGCTACCTCACGATGACCCCGATCCAGGCCGCCAGCCTGCCCGCCGCCCTGCTCGGCAAGGACCTCATCGCTCAGGCCAAGACCGGCAGCGGCAAGACGGCGGCGTTTGCGCTCACGCTGCTGTCCAGCCTGAACCCGCGCCGTTTTGCCGTCCAGGCGCTGGTGCTGTGCCCGACGCGCGAGCTGGCCGACCAGGTCAGCACCGAGATCCGCCGCCTGGCCCGGGCAGACGACAACATCAAGCTCGTCACCCTGTGCGGCGGCGTGCCGCTGCGCGGGCAGCTGGCCACGCTGGAGCACGGCGCGCACATCGTCGTCGGCACCCCGGGGCGCGTCATGGACCACCTGGCGCGGGAAAGCCTCAAGCTCGATGCGCTGGCCACCCTGGTGCTCGACGAGGCCGACCGCATGCTCGACATGGGTTTCTTCGAAGACATCGTCACTGTGGCGCGCCAGTGCCCGAGAGAGCGCCAGACGCTGCTGTTCTCGGCCACCTACCCCGAGGGCATCGCCAAGCTGGCGAACCAGTTCATGCGCGAGCCGCTGACCGTCAAGGTCGATGCCCAGCACGCCGGGGGCCAGATCGAGCAGCGCTGGTACGAGGTGAAAGACAGCGAGCGCCTGCACGCCGTCAGCCTGCTGCTGAACCACTTCCGCCCGGCCAGCACGCTGGCCTTCTGCAACACCAAGGCGCAGTGCCGCGACCTGGCCGAAGTGCTCAAGGCGCAGGGCTTCAGCGCGCTGGCGCTGTTCGGCGAGCTGGAGCAGCGTGAACGCGACCAGGTGCTGGTGCAGTTTGCCAACCGCAGCTGCTCGGTGCTGGTGGCCACCGACGTGGCCGCGCGCGGCCTGGACATCGCCAGCCTGGCCGCGGTCATCAACGTGGACGTGACACCCGACACCGAAGTCCACGTCCACCGCATTGGCCGCACCGGGCGGGCCGGCGAGACGGGGCTGGTGCTGAACCTGGCCAGCATGAAGGAGATGGGTTATGTCGGAAGGATCGAGCAGCTGCAGGGCCGCGAATCCGAGTGGCACAAGCTCGACGAGCTGACGCCCACCGGCAGCGGCCCGCTGGTGCCACCGATGGTCACGCTGCACATCCAGGGCGGGCGCAAGGAGAAAATCCGTCCCGGCGACGTGCTGGGCGCGCTGACCGCCGACCTGGGCTACACCCGCGAACAGGTGGGCAAGATCAACGTCAACGAATGGTCCACCTATGTCGCGGTGGACCGCGCGATTGCCGCGCAGGCCGCCAGCCGGCTGAACGCGGGACGCATCAAAGGCAAGAGCGTGAAGGTGCGCCTGCTGGAGGAGTAAGGAGACAAGCGATGAACATCGAACAATTCATGCAAGGCTACAAGACCGCCTGGGAAGGGCGCGACGAGCGGCTGTTCTGTGCGCTCTTTGCCGAGGATGGCGCGTACCACAACACCCCGTTCGCGGTGCAGCGCGGCCATGCCCAGCTGGCCGACTACTGGCAGCGGGTGAAGCTGCAGGAAGACGTGCAGCTGCGCTACGAGGTGCTGGCCGACACCCCGGGCGGCGGCGTGGCGCACTGGCACGTGAGCTACCAGGTGGCGTCGGAGGAGCTGTTCGCCATCTGGGCGCGGTCCGCCGGCACGCACCTGCCGCCGCGCGAGCCGGGCTCGCCGCTGCCGCGCATGGTGCTCGACGGCGTGCTGCAGGCTCGTTTTGCCGGCGGTTTGTGCCAGGAATGCCGGCTGTGGTGGCACAGCCAGCCGGCTCCACCCTGAACCCGCCGATGCGGCGCGGCAAAGCCCTTACTGTGGCGTGACCACGGCGCTTTCGCCGTTGCCCTGGATGTAGACCCGCTGGCCAACGAACAGCGGCTGCCCCAAAGGCTGGGTGATCGCCACCAGCACGCCGGAGCTGGTGCGCACGATGATCTGCTGCGCGGGGATCGGCTGGTCGTTCTTCTTCTGGACCTCGTTGCCCACCATGGCGCCACCGATGGCGCCGGCCACCATGGCCACGTCGCGCCCGGTGCCGGCGCCGATCAGGCTGCCCAGACCCACGCCGGCCAAGCCGCCGAGCACCGCGCCGACACCGGCGTGCTGGTTGCTGGCGATCTGGGTGGGCGTGATCTGCTCGATCACGCCGCGGCGCACTTCAACGGGCGCGGGGGGCGCAGGCGCAGCGCAGGCGGCAAGGACGAGCACGAGCGCGGCGGCGCTGAGGCGGGCATAGAGGCGGTTCAACATGGCAGGGTTCTCCGGAGTGGCAGGGGATGATGGGTTGATCGAATGCGTTTCGCGGGCCGGCCTCAAGCTTTGTCGTGATGGTGCTTGTGGCCCGGCTCGCCGTGCTTGTCGTGGCCTTTGGCCTCGGATTTGTCTTTCTCGTGGTGGCCGTTGTGGTGGTAGCCCCAGTGGTCGATGTCTTCCTCCAGCGCCAGCTGGTGCGGATCGAGGTCGCGCTTCTTCAGGTCGGCCAGCAGGGCCTCGTCGCTCAGGTCCAGCAGCTTGGAGTTGGCCCAGTCTTTTTCGACGGTTTCCTGCAGGCGCCGGATCACGGCCGGGTCTTCGGTGACGATGGCCAGCTCGCGCCGGGCGTCGAAGCTGCCTGGCGCGAGGTTGATCGATCCGATGATGGCGCGCTTGCCATCGGCCAGCAGCATCTTGCCGTGCAGCTTCAGACCCTTGAGCGCATGGACCTTGGCGCCCACGTCCTGCAGGATGCGCAGGCCGCCGACGCCTTCGATCAGCTTGTCGGCCTTGAGCGAGTGCGGCTTCTTGGTCAGGATGTGGATCTTGACGCCCCGGCCCGCCGCGCGCACCAGCCGCTCGATGATGACCTGATCCTGGTATCGCTCGTTCTGCAGCCACAGCGTGTGCTTGGCCTCATCGATGAAGGCGGCCACGCGCTGGCGGCCGTTGTTCGGGCACCAGATCAGGGTGGAGTCGGGGTGCGGCTTGAACTCCTGGTGCTCCCAGTCGGCGTCGAAGCAGGCGACCATCTCGTCCACTTCATGGCGATGGCCGGTCACGATGGCGTAGTCGCGGGTCAGGGTCAGGTCGCGTGGCTCCCAGTTCAGGGATTCGACATATCCGGTTTCATTGTCGACCACCATGGACTTCTGGTGCGTCAGCGCGAAGGCCGGGTTGCTGTCGCGCACCTCGATGCCGGCGTCAACGAATTTTTGGCGGGCCTCCTCGTTCTCCGATTCGCCGCTGCGCCGCGCCGGGTTGAGCATGACGCGCACCTTGACGCCGCGCTGGTGCGCGGCGATCACCGTGTCGATCAGGGTCGGATCGGTGAACAGGAACATCCGGATGTTGAGCGACTTCTTCGCGCCGGCAATCGCGTCGATCAGCGGCGTGGCGGTGTCGTCAGGCAGAACGAGCAGTTTGTGTGACATGGTGTGAACGACCTTGAAGTGACAGGTATCGGCCTTTTTGCCGACCACGGGCCTGGTCGGCCAAGCACCTTGTCATTTTGCCTCAACCGTGGCCCCGTAGGGCCACTTTCAGCGTGCGGCGCGCGCCTTCAGATCGGCCAGAAGGCGTCGCACCGACGGATCGTCGGGCATCAGCACCGCCATCTTTTCCGCGTAGACCAGCGCGCCCCTGGCATCGCCGGCCTCGGCCTGGATTGACACCAGGGCGTTCAGCGTATCCAGGTCGTCGGGATGGCGGGCCTGCGTCGCGCGCAAAAGGGCCAGCGCTTCGGCCCGTTTGCCGAGGCTGTTCAGGGCGATCGCCTGCACGTAGGCATAGCGCGCGTTGTCGGGCGCCAGCCGCGACGCCTGCGCGAAGGACTGCAGGGCGACGGGCTTGTCGCCCTTGCGCACCAGCAGCAGGCCCAGCGCATGGTGGAGATCGGCGTTGCGCGGCATCCGGGCGATGGCTTCGCGCAGGGTCTTTTCGCCGTCGGCGTCGCGCCGGGCCTGCCGGTAGGCGTCGGCCAGGTTCAGGTAGGCTGCGGGAAGCTGGGCGTCGAGCAACACGGCCCGCTGAAAGGCAGTGATCGCCTCGTCCACCCGACCCTGGCGCAAGCGCAGGTTGCCCAGGTTGATGTTGGACGACGGCCAGTCCGCATCCTCGGTCAGCGAGTCCACGTATTCCTGGAGTGCCTTCGCCCGCGCGCTGCGCCATTCCATCGGGATCTGCTCGTCCGGGACGTCAGCCAGCACCCGGGCGGCCTCCACGCGCACGCCGCGAACGGGGTCTGCCAGCAGTGGCGCGGCGGCGCCCACGCGCGTCGGCGCGTCGAAGGGCTCGAGCGAGCCGGTCGCCGATGCGCGAAGCAGGGGGTCGGTGTGGGTCAGCAGCTTGCGCAGCGCTGGCAACGCCTGCGCCTGCAGGTGGGGTTGTGCCAGCGTCAGCGCGGTCGCCCGTACGATCGGCGCCAGGGCGGGATCTTCCGCCAGCGCCATGAGCGATGGCAGGGCGGACACGCCCTGGGTCGCGCCGGCGTGCAGGGTGCTGCCGGTCTGTGGCCGTGCACGCCAGCCGGTGCCGTACCACCCGTCCATGGCCGCTGCGGCCCATTGAGGCTTGCGGTCGGCGTGGCAGCGGGTGCAGGCGTCGGGCGTGCCCAGCTTGTCGCTCAGGTCGGGGCGTGGCACGCGGATGGCGTGGTCGCGCCGGGCATCGACCACCATGTAGTTGCGCTCCGGCATGTGGCATTCGACGCACTGGGCGCCCTTGCTGCCGGCTTTGTGCCCGTGGTGCTTGGGCGCGTCAAAAACGGCCGCGTTGTGGCAGCGTGCGCACAGCGTGTTGCCGTCGATCTGCAGCTTGAGTGAATGCGCGTCGTGGCAGTCCATGCAGGTCACGCCCTTCTGGTGCATGCGCGTCTGCAGGTACGAGTTCCAGACGAAGACTTCGTCGCGCTGCTGCCCGTCGGCGAAATACGTGGGCGGGGTCAGCAGGGCCGGGCGATGGGTGTCCAGCAGGGGCGCGCCGGTGGCGCCGTGCTCTACCAGCGTCGAGCGGCGCGCGTGGCAGGCCGCGCAGGTGTTGGCGGCGGCTTCGTCGGCGGGGCGGTCGCGCTGCGCGGACGGGGCGCCGGGCGTCGCAAACGACCAGGCCTCCTTCCAGCGCGACTTCAGCACCACCAGGCCCTTGTCGGCGCCGGGAGCATAAGGGGCACGGGCCTGCTTCGCCCAGTCGGTGTGGCGCGAAGCCGGGCCGTGACAGGCCTCGCAGGCGACGTTGATCTCGCTGAACGTCGTCTTGTAGCTGTCGCTGGCCGCGTCGTAGCCTTTCTTGAGGTGCGTCGAATGGCAGGCGGCACACTGCAGGTTCCAGTTCTGGTAACGGCCGGTCCAGTGCAGCGGATCCTTGTGATCCATCTTCTCGTCGGGGGTGAGATGGAACCAGCGCTGCCCGCCTTCGGCCTTCGTGCGCGCGTCCCAGGCGATGCCCAGCATCTGGTAGCGCCCGCCAGGGAAGGCGATCAGGTACTGCTGCAGCGGCCAGACGCCAAACGTGCGGGCGATCTCGTAGTCCGTCAGCTTGCCGTCGGGCCCGTCGGTGCGGACCATGAATTTGCCGTCGCGCTGGAAGAAGGTGGATTCGACGTTGAAGTGCCGCAGCCGGGCGTTGTTGAAGTCGCCCAGCACCGTGTCGGCCGTGGCCTCCTGCATCGATTGCCGGTGGTGCGAGCCGTGCCAGGCCTGGTACTCCTTCTCATGGCAGCTCTTGCAGGCGGCCGCGCCGACAAAGTTCGCGGCGGCAGGTGCGGGTTGCACCGCGGATGGGGCGGCGACGGGTGTCGGTGCGGGGTTCGGGGCGACCAGGACATACAGGCCAGCGGCGGCGGCCAGCAATGCCACGATCAGGCCCGCCGCCAGCCAGAGGCGGCGTATCGCGCGGGGCTTGGGCGGGGTCGGGGGAGCCCCTGAGCTGCTTGTGGGCGAAGGGGCGGCAGCGGCTGCGGGCTTGCCGGGACGGTTCTGCTTGGGGCTCATGGTGTGGGGGTGGATGGGTCCGCCGCGGCTGCGGTGCCCGTCTGGCCGGTTTTCTGGAATTTTCAGAGACTTTTCGGCATCATCCCAGCGTGGAATGGTCGTAATGCGCTATGAAAAAAAGACCGATCGGACCTTGCGCGGGTTCGTGCATGTGCCTCAGGCGCCTGTCCTCGGGCCCGCCAGCATCGTCTTCATCTCGCCACTGGCAATGAGCGCCTTGAGGTCGTTGGCGCCACCCACCAGCATGCCCTTGACGAACACCATCGGAAACGTGGGCCAGCCGGTCCACAGCTTGAGTGCGTTGCGTTCGCGCCAGGTATTGAGGTAGTTCCCGTATTCCAGGTATTTGTAGGGCTGTCGGGCCTCGTCCAGCATCGCACGCGCTTTTTTCGGGAACGGATTCATCGCCATGCCCACCACGACCACATCGTTGGCCTGCACCGCGGCCATGACCTCCTGAACGATGCCCTGCTGGTGGCTGGCCACCTTGGCGCGGATGGCGGGATGGATGCGGGATTCTTCAAGGATGGGGCGTGGCATGGAAACCTTTGCGAACGGGGGAGGGACCGGTTCAGGCCGGCAAGGCAATCTGGTGGTCGACGCTGAATTGATAGTCCTTGAACACGTGTTCGGCGCTCAGCATCTGGTAATTGCCGTCGTCGAGCCGGCGCGAGGTGTCTTTCAGGCGGTAGGTGTAGTGGCCGCAGGTCCA
>NZ_JAKJEW010000041.1:0-29297 GCF_022705245.1 Candidatus Skiveiella danica
CGGGGCGATTTCCACGCCCAGGCGGCGCCGGTGGAGGTTCGCACGCTGGAAGTTCACGTGCCGGAGACGATCACTGTGGCCGAACTGGCCCACAAGATGGCGATCAAGGCCTCCGAGGTCATCAAGCAGCTCATGAAGCTGGGTCAGATGGTCACCATCAACCAGCCGTTGGACCAGGACACGGCGATGATCGTGGTCGAGGAACTCGGGCACAAGGCGGTCGTGGCCGCCCTGGACGATCCGGAAGCTTTCACCGATGAAGAGGTGTCTCAGCAGGAAGCCGAGTCGCTTCCGCGCGCTCCGGTGGTCACTGTCATGGGTCACGTCGACCACGGCAAGACCTCGCTGCTGGACTACATCCGCCGTGCCAAGGTGGCGGCCGGCGAAGCGGGGGGCATTACCCAGCACATCGGCGCCTACCATGTCGAGACGCCGCGCGGCGTGGTGTCCTTCCTGGACACCCCGGGTCACGAGGCCTTCACCGCCATGCGTGCGCGGGGTGCACAGGCGACCGATATCGTGATTCTGGTCGTGGCGGCCGACGACGGTGTCATGCCCCAGACCAAGGAGGCCATCAAGCACGCGAAAGCGGCGGGTGTGCCGATCGTGGTGGCGATCAACAAGATCGACAAGCCCGGCGCCAACCCCGAGCGCGTCAAGCAGGAACTGGTGGTGGAAGATGTGGTGCCGGAAGAGTTCGGTGGCGCGTCGCCCTTTGTGGCCGTCTCGGCCAAGACCGGACAGGGCATCGATGAACTGCTGGAGCAAGTGCTGCTGCAGGCTGAAGTGCTGGAGCTCAAGGCACCGGTGGATGCCATGGCCAAGGGCCTGGTCATCGAAGCGCGCCTCGACAAGGGTCGTGGTCCGGTGGCGACAGTCCTGATCCAGTCCGGCACGCTGAAGACCGGTGACGTGGTGCTTGCAGGCCAGACCTACGGCCGCGTGCGCGCGATGCTCGACGAAAACGGCCGCTCCATCAAGGATGCGGGCCCGTCCATTCCGGTGGAGATCCAGGGTCTGACCGAGGTGCCGCAGGCCGGCGACGAGTTCATGGTGCTCAGCGATGAGCGCCGCGCACGCGAAATTGCCACCTACCGTGCCGGCAAGTTTCGCAACACCAAGCTGGCTCGCCAGCAGGCGTCCAAGCTGGACAACGTGTTCTCGGAGATGGCGGGCGGCGAGGTCAAGACCTTGCCCATCATCGTCAAGGCGGATGTGCAGGGCTCGCAGGAGGCACTGGGTGCCTCGCTGCTCAAGCTGTCGACCGACGAAGTCAAGGTCCAACTCGTGTACGCCGCTGTGGGGGGCATCAGCGAATCCGATGTGAACCTGGCGATTGCGTCCAAGGCGCTCATCATCGGTTTCAACACCCGCGCCGATGCCGGCGCGCGCAAGCTGGCTGAGAGCAATGGCGTGGAGATCCGCTACTACAGCATCATTTATGACGCGGTGGACGAGCTGAAAGTCGCCATGTCCGGCATGCTGGCACCTGATCGTCGCGAAGAGGTCATCGGCACAGCCGAGATCCGGACCGTGTTCGTGGCGTCGAAGATCGGCACGGTGGCTGGTTGCATGGTCACCTCGGGCAGCGTCAACCGTAGCGCGCATTTCCGCCTGCTGCGCGACAACGTCGTCATCTATACCGGCGAACTGGACTCGCTCAAGCGCATGAAAGACGATGTGCGCGAGGTCAAGGAAGGCTTCGAGTGCGGTATCAAGCTCAAGAACTACAACGACATCTCCGTGGGCGACCAGCTGGAGTTCTTCGAGATCAAGGAAATTGCCCGCACGCTGTAAGGCGCCCGAAGACGACACGCCCTCCCGATGCCGGCCAAGAAGTCAACCCTGCCCAATCGCGCCTTCAAGGTGGCCGACCAGATCCAGCGCGATCTGGCGGATCTGATCGCGCGCGAGCTGAAAGACCCGCGGGTCGGCATGGTCACGCTCCAGGCCGTCGAGGTCACGCCGGATTACGCCCACGCCAAGGTGTTCTTCAGCCTGCTCACCGGCGATCCAGTGGAGGCCGCCCAGGGCCTGAACGCCGCGGCAGGGTTCCTTCGGGCCGGCCTCTTCAAGCGACTGCACATCCACACGGTGCCCACGCTGCATTTCGTGTTCGACCGCACCACCGAGCGTGCGGCGGACATGAATGCACTGATCGCCAAGGCGGTCTCTTCCCGCGCAAAAGAGGACTGACCATGAACGCGCCTCGCACACGGGTGCAGCGGCGCCCTGTGCATGGGGTGTTGTTGCTTGATAAACCGCTGGGTCTTTCCAGCAATGATGCGCTTCAGAAAGCCAAGTGGTTGCTGCGCGCCGAAAAGGCCGGCCATACCGGCACACTGGATCCGCTGGCCACCGGCGTGTTGCCCCTGTGCTTTGGTGCGGCCACCAAGTTCAGCCAGATGCACCTGGATGCCCACAAGACCTACGAGGCGGTGCTGCGACTGGGCCAGCGCACCACCACCGCAGATGCGGAAGGCGAGTTGATTGCCGAACGGCCAGTGGCGTACACCGCCGAGCGGCTGGCCGAGGTGGTGCGGCAGTTCACGGGTGTGATCCACCAGGTGCCGCCGATGCACAGCGCGCTCAAGAAGGACGGGCGTGCGCTGTACGAATACGCCCGTGCGGGCATCGAAGTCGAGCGGACGGCTCGCGAGATCGAGATTTTCAAGCTGGAAGTGATTGATCCCATCGTCGATGGGTCACCTTCAGCTATCAAAATTAGAGTTTTCTGCAGCAAAGGGACCTACATCCGCACGCTCGGCGAGGACATTGGCGAGGCGCTCGGTTGCGGCGCGCATCTGGCGTCGCTGCGGCGGATCGCCACCGGCCCGTTCGTGCTGGAGCGCTGCGTCACGCTGGCGGCGTTGGAAGCGATGGACCAGGCGCGGCGCGAGCGCTGCCTGCTGCCGGTGGAGGCCTTGCTGGATGACCACAGCCCGTTGACGCTGGAGGCGGCGGACGTCGCGAGGTTTCTGAACGGTGTGCGTCGACGCGGGACTTGGCCTGACCAGGCGCGTGTGGCCGTTTATGGCCCCGAAGCCCATTGCCTGCTGGGAACTGCCCAGGTGGTGGATGGCGAGCTGATTCCGACCCGCCTGCTGAGCCCGATTGAAATAGACCAGATTTTGAAAAGTTCGCCGCAAGCCCTGTGCGCGGCATAAGGAGAAGCCCATGAGCCAACAGATCCGCAACATCGCCATCATTGCCCACGTCGACCACGGCAAAACCACCATGGTCGACCAGTTGCTGCGCCAATCCGGCACGTTTGCCGAGCACGAGAAGGTCGTCGACACCGTGATGGACAACAACGCCATCGAAAAAGAGCGCGGCATCACCATCCTGGCCAAGAACTGCGCCGTGACCTGGCAGGGCACGCACATCAACATCGTCGACACCCCCGGGCACGCAGACTTCGGCGGCGAGGTCGAGCGCGCACTGAGCATGGTCGACGGCGTGCTGCTGCTGATTGATGCGCAGGAAGGCCCGATGCCCCAGACCCGCTTCGTGACGAAGAAGGCGCTGGCGCTGGGTCTGAAGCCCATCTTGGTGGTGAACAAGGTGGACAAGCCGGGTGCCAACCCGGACAAGGTCGTCAATGCGGCCTTTGATCTCTTTGACAAGCTGGGCGCCACCGATGAGCAGCTGGATTTCCCGGTGGTCTACGCCTCCGGCATCAACGGCTGGTCCTCGCTGGAAGAAGGCGCGCAGGGCGAACAGTGGGGCCCGGACATGTCGGCCCTGTTCGACACCATTCTCAAGCACGTTCCGGCGCAACGTGGGGACCCCGCGGCGCCGCTGCAGCTGCAGATCTCGGCGCTGGACTTTTCGACCTTCGTCGGGCGCATCGGCGTCGGCCGTATCAGCCAGGGCACGATCAAGCCCATGATGGACGTCGTGGTGATGGAGGGTCCGGACGGCAAAGCCATCAAGGGCCGCATCAACCAGGTGCTGACCTTCCAGGGGCTTGAGCGCGTGCAGGCCACCGAGGCGGGTCCGGGTGAGATCGTGCTGATCAACGGCATCGCCGACATCGGCATCGGCGTGACCCTCACCGACCCGCTGAATCCGGCACCGCTGCCGATGCTCAAGGTCGATGAACCGACCCTGACCATGAACTTCTGCGTCAACACCAGCCCGCTGGCCGGCCGCGAAGGCAAGTACGTCACCAGCCGCCAGATCTGGGATCGCCTGCAGAAGGAGCTTCAGCACAACGTGGCCCTGCGGGTGCGCGAAACCGGCGAGGAAGGCATCTTCGAGGTCATGGGCCGCGGCGAACTGCACCTGACCATCCTGCTGGAGAACATGCGCCGCGAAGGCTACGAGCTCGCGGTGTCCAAGCCCCGCGTGGTGTTCAAGGACATCGACGGCGTTCGCCACGAGCCCATCGAGATGGTGACCGCTGACATCGAAGAGCAGCACCAGGGTGGCGTGATGCAGGCGTTGGGCGAACGCAAAGGCGAGCTTTTCAACATGGAGCCGGACGGCCGTGGCCGTGTACGTCTGGAGTACCGCATTCCGGCGCGGGGCCTGATCGGCTTCACCAACGAGTTCCTGAACCTGACCCGTGGTTCGGGCCTGATCTCCAACATCTTCGACCGCTACGAACCGCACAAGGGCGACATCGGCGGGCGCAAGAACGGCGTGCTGATTTCCATGGACGACGGCGAGATCTTCACCTATGCGCTGGGCAAGCTCGACGACCGTGGCCGCATGTTCGTGCGCGCCAACGATCCGGTCTACGAGGGCATGATCGTCGGCATCCACAACCGCGAAAACGATCTGGTGGTCAACGCCACGCGGACCAAACAGCTCACCAACTTCCGTGTCTCCGGCAAGGAGGACGCGATCAAGATCACCCCGCCGATCGAACTGACGCTGGAGTACGGCGTCGAGTTCATCGAGGACGACGAACTGGTGGAGATCACGCCGAAGTCGGTGCGCCTGCGCAAACGCTACCTCAAGGAACATGACCGCAAGCGCGCCAGTCGCGAAACCGCGGCCTGACGCGGCCAGTGGTGCTGCACGCGCGCTGACGTCAGGCGGGCGGCGCGTGCTTGGGCATTCCGCTGCGGTGGCGCTGATGGTGGCGGTGACCCTGATGTGGTCGACTGCCGGGGTGGTCACGCGCCACCTTGAGCAGGCCCGCAGCTTTGAGGTCACCTTCTGGCGCAGCTTCTTCACCGTGCTCTGCCTGCTGGTGATCCTGCCGGTGTTCCAGGGACGCGGTGTCTTCCAGCGCATGCGCCAGGGTGGCGCGGCACTGTGGATATCGGGCTTGTGCTGGTGTGGCATGTTCACCTTCTTCATGATGGCCATCACACTGACCACGGTGGCCAATGTGCTGGTGACGATGGCCCTGGCGCCCCTGCTCACCGCGGTGGCGGCGCGCGTGTTCATCGGCCATCGCATCGCGCGACGCACGGGCGTCGCCATCCTGGTGGCGGTGTCCGGCATTGCCTGGATGTACGGCCACCAGCTGGCCGAAGGCATCAACTTCACCGGCACGTTGGTGGCGCTGTGTGTGGCGATTTCCGGTGCTGCCAACTGGACGGTCACGCAACACGCCCATGCCAAGGGGCATGATGTGGACCTGATCCCGGCCGTGCTGATCGGTGCGGTGCTGTCGTCCCTGATCACGCTGCCGCTGGCGCTGCCGTTCCAGGCGTCGGCGCATGACCTTGGCTTGCTGTTCGGGCTCGGGTTGATCCAGCTGGCGATACCGTCCTCGCTGGCCGTCGTCTGTGCCCGTTCGCTCAAGGCGCCGGAGGTGGCGCTGTTAGGGCTGCTCGAAGTGATATTCGGCATCCTGCTGGCCTGGGTCGGCGCCGGCGAAGTGCCGGGGCGCGATGTCCTGGTGGGTGGCGGACTGGTGGTCGGCGCGCTGGCGGCCAACGAACTACTTGGATGGAGACAACGAAATGCCTGACGTGATTGCCGAAGTGAGGGGCCGGGTCGGGTTCATCACCCTGAACCGGGCCCGTGCGCTCAATGCCCTGTCGCTGCCCATGATCCGCGACCTCACCAGCACGTTGCTGGCGTGGCAGGACGATCCGCAGGTGCTCGCCGTGGCGGTGCGCGGCATGGGTCGGGAGGGACCGTTCGGCGCGTTCTGTGCCGGAGGCGACATCCGTTTCTTTCACCATGCCGCGCTCGCTGGTGACCCCGAGCTGGAGGATTTCTTCACCGAGGAATACACGCTCAACCATCTGGTCTGCAAGTTCTCCAAGCCCTATATGGCGTTCATGGATGGTGTCGTCATGGGCGGCGGGATGGGCATCAGCCAGGGCGGCAGCACGCGCCTGGTCACCGAGCGCACGAAGATGGCGATGCCGGAAACCCATATCGGCCTGTTTCCGGACGTGGGAGGCGGCTATTTCCTCAGCCGCTGTCCTGGCCATGCCGGCGAATACCTGGCACTGACCGGATATACCTTGGGCGGTCCCGACGCGGTGGCCATGGGCTTGGCCGACGGCTGCGTCGATTCGGCCCGGCTGCCATTGCTGTGGGAAACACTGGCCACGACGCCGTTCGAGTCGAGCGAGGCCATCGAGCACTGGGTTGCTACTCATTTCATAGCTAAAAGCAGCCATTCCACGCTGGGAATGGCTGAAATTGATGCCTATTTCCGACTGGAGAGCGTTCCGGCCATCATTCAGGCGCTCGAAGCCGCTCCGGGAGACTGGGCGAAGGGCACGGCCGCCGTGCTGCGCAAGCGCTCACCGCTGATGCTGCATGTGGTGCTGGAGCAGATCCGCCGGGCGCGCGCCATGGGCCTGGCCGACGACCTGCGCATGGAGCGAGATCTCGTGCGGCACTGCTTCAACACGGTGCACCTGGGGCGCCGCGGCGCCTCCAGCGAAACGACTGAAGGCGTGCGCGCGCTTGCGGTGGACAAAGACCACAGCCCGAAGTGGAACCCGCCGCGCATCGAGGACGTCACCCCCGGGATGGTGGCGCCGTTCTTCGTCAGCCCCTGGCCGGCACACGCCCATCCGCTGCGCGGGCTGTCCTGACGCACACCGGCTTCACAGCTGCTGGTAGACCGCCTGCGCCAGCTGCAGCAGCGCTTCGCGCGACAGCTTGCCGGCCAGCGCGTAGCCAAATCCTTGATCGACCCAGTAGAAACCGGGTACCGGCCCGGCGCCGGAAAAGCTGAAGGCGGTCTCCTGGCGGGTCGTGACGTCGGCGCCGCCATCCAGGGCGCCCAGGTACAGCGTGACCCGCTCGCCGCCCGGTGCCTGGTACATGAACTGGGCGCGCGCACCGTTGTCGCCCGGCAGGAGGCGGCCACCCACCAGTTCGTAGCCTTGGCCAGACAGGTCAGGTACCTTCAGCGGGCGGCCCAGACGCTTGGAGAGCCACTGGATCAGGTGTTCCTGCTGCGCGGCCGCCACTTCGACGGGGTGGCGCACCTCGGGTGCGTAGACCGCATGTGCGACAGCGGCCTGGCGGACAAATTCCTGGCCGGTGGCACGGGGTCTTGCCGCGACGGCTTCGCCACCGCGGACAGCCTGCCATTGCCCGTGCGACAGCCAGCCGGTGGCAAACACCAGCATAAAGCCGGCGGCCATGCCACCCCAGCGCCACCACTGGCTGGTGCGCTGGCGCGAATCGGCCAGCCGCAGCGCAGCCGCTTGCAGGGCCGGTGGCACGGGCTCGTCCAGCAGCGTGCGATGCAAGCCGTGCAGCGCTTCACGCTGGCTGCGATAAGCCGCCACGGTGTCGCGGGCAGCCAGGTCTAGCGCCAGACGGGCATCAACGGTACGGCGCTGATCCTCCGACAGGCGGCCATCCAGCCAGGCGTGCAGGTCGTCATCGGGAATGCCAGGGCGGGTGTCGTGCGGGTCCATGACGGTGTCCGGTTCGGTCATTTCAGGCGGCGCAGGGTGGGTGCGCCGCTGGCAGCGGGGCGCGCGGCGAGATCGCCCGCAGGGGCCTCGAGCAGTTCGCGCAGGCGCGAGCGCGCCCGGGACAGGCGCGACATCACAGTCCCCACGGGGATGGCCAGCACGCTGGCCACTTCTTCGTAGGAAAGATCTTCCATCGAGACCAGCAGCAGCACCGCACGCTGTTCGGGCGGCAGGCGCAGCAGGCAGCGCTGCAGGTCGAGCGTCAGGTCGCTGGCCGCATCGGGGGCTTGCAATTCGCCCGCCACCTGATCCGGGTCGACGTGGACGCCACTGCCAGCCCGGCGGCTCAGGCTGCGCGCCTGGTTGGCGAACAGGTTGTGCATCAGCGTGAACAGCCAGGCCCGCAGATCGCTGCCACCACGCCACCGATGCCACTGGCCGCAGGCACGCTCCAGCGTGTCCTGCACCAGGTCGTCGGCCGCCCAGGCGTCACCGGTCAGGGCGCGGGCATAACGCCGAAGGCCCGGAATCTGCTCGATGATCGTGTGGCGGTCCATGGTCGCGGTCGTGGCCTGGCGCATGCGCGCCAAAGGCGGCGGGGCTCAGGGCTTGGCCACCTGCCACACCTTGTTGAAGCCGTCGCCGGTCTTGTCGCCGGGTTTGGTGTCCTTGGCCCAGTAGTAGAGCGGCTTGCCCTTGAACGCCCATTGCTTCTTGCCGTCGTCGCGCACGATCACGGTGAATTCGCCGGTGGGTTTTGCGTCTTCGGGGGCCATGAGCGGTGGCCAGTTGGTGGCGCAGGGGCCGTTGCAGACCGATTTCGCGCTGCCCGCTTTGTCATTGTCGAAGGTGTACAGCGTCATGCCATTGGGGCCGACCAGCACGCCGCTGACCGGTTCGGCAGGTGGCTTGCTGCCGTAGCCGGTGGCACAGCCGGCCAGCAGGGCCAAGGTCAGGGCGGCGATGGAAAGGGTCTTCATGGGGTACTCCTGGGTGGGATAAGGCGATGCAGGACATCTGCAATCCCATGAACACCGCATGACACCGGTTTATTCCCGGCAGCAACAAAAAACCTTCAGCGATGGCGCGATTTCATGGCGCGCTCCACCTCGCGTTTGCCTTCGCGGTCCTTGATCGTGTCGCGCTTGTCATGCTCGGCCTTGCCCTTGGCCAGGCCGATGTCGCATTTCACCCGGCCGTTCTTCCAGTGCAGGTTCAGCGGTACCAGGGTGTAGCCTTTCTGCTCCACCTTGCCGATGAGGCGCTTGATTTCTTCCTTGTGCAGCAACAGCTTCTTGGTACGGACCGAATCCGGGTTGACATGGCTGGAGGCGGTGTTCAGCGGATTGATCTGGCATCCGATGATGAACAGTTCGCCATTTCGGATCACGACGTATCCGTCGGTCAGCTGCACCTTGCCCTCGCGCAGCGACTTGATCTCCCAACCCTCCAGCACCATGCCGGCCTCAAAGCGCTCCTCGATGAAGTAGTTGAACGCGGCTTTCTTGTTCTCGGCGATGCGCTTGGTGGGGTCGGGTTTCTTGGTGGCCATGAAATGTGAGAGGGTGGCGGAAGGCGTCGGCAGACGGACGAGGCAAACTTACAATCCGCATCGAGTCGTGCATTCTATGAAAAACGTCAACAAGTCCGTCCTGATCTGGTACAGCCCCGAGGAGATGTACCGCCTGGTCACGGATGTCGAGCGCTATCCGGAGTTCCTGCCCTGGTGTGACCACGGCAAGGTCATCGAGGAAGACGCCAACGGCATGGTGGCCGAGATGGGCATCACCTTCAGTGGCATCCGCCAGGTGTTCACCACCCGCAACGAACATGTGGCGGGACGTTCGGTCAGCCTGCGGCTGCTGAAAGGGCCGTTCTCGCGGCTGGACGGCGGCTGGCATTTCGTGCCGATCGGCGATGGTTCCCAGCGGGCCTGCCGGGTGGAATTGCGAATGGACTATGGTTTTGACAACCGGGCTCTGGCCGCGGTCGTCGGCCCGGTGTTCGACAAGATCGCGGCCAGCTTGGTTGATGCGTTCGTCAAGCGCGCCGAGCAGGTCTACGGCTGACATGTTTCCGCCCGCAGCATTCGGTCTCCGTCGGTCATGCTGATCCGCGTCAGCCTTGTCTATTCCCCGGCTGCGCGGCAGGTGTTCGAATGCCATCTCGAACTGGAGCAGGGCGCAACGGTGCGACAGGCCGTCGAAGCCAGCGGGGTGTTGCGGGCGTTCCCCAGTCTGGATTTGTCCCAGGGCGGCGTGGGGGTCTGGGGGCACAAGGCATCGCCCAGTCAGGTTTTGCGTGAGAGCGATCGCATCGAAATCTACCGGCCGCTGGTGGTCGACCCCAAGGTGGCGCGTCGGGAGCGGTTTCGCAAGCAGGGAGCCCGCTCAGCGGGCCTTTTCGCGCGACGGCGCGACGGTGGCAAGGCGGGCTACTGAAACCGGCGTGCCGTGACTCCCGCTGTGGCGGGTTCGGCCGGCCCTAGTTGCATTCGGACTGGATCACGCCCTGCAGGCGCTTGGATTCAGCGGCACGTGCGTCGTCATCCAGAATGACACGCTCGCCGGCCTTGTTGGTGGTGGCGATCCGGGCACCCGAGTCGAAGCCGGCCTTGGCCTGGCGGGCCCGGGCGCAATTGTCGGCCCGGGTCTTCTGGTATTTTTCTTCTTCGGCCTTCTTCTGAGCCCCTTCCTGCTGTTCAGCCTGTTTCTTTTTCTCTTCGAGTTCCCGGTCCTTGCCTGATGGACGGGGAGACGCTGTGTTGGCTGTCGTCGAAGCTGCCGCAGCAGGCGCGGCCGCAGGCGGATTGCCCGATCCGCCCCGGTAGCCGGGATGCTTCAGGATGCTCTGCTCGGGGATGTCCGCTGGCGGGGGGCGATCGCTGTAGACCTTGCGGCCGTCCTTGTCCACCCATTGCCACTGGGCCATCGCGGACAGCGAAGCAGCCCAGATCACTCCCAAAGCCATGGCGTTTCTGATTTTCATGGCGCCAGTTTAGCGCCGTGCCGGACAAAAATGTGTGACAAACGTGTCCTATGCGCGCCCAACGGCATCCAATGGGTGGCTTGCCGGCCGCTGGTACGGCAGGGTTTACGCGCATGAGACGGGTACAATCGTTTTTTTGGAGCTTTCCCATGCGCCTTCTAGGAAAAGCGCTCACCTTCGACGATGTGTTGCTGGTGCCCGCATTCTCCGAGGTCCTGCCCAAGGACACCTCTCTCGCCACCCGGTTTACCCGCAATATCGAACTGAAGCTGCCCCTGGTCTCCGCGGCCATGGACACCGTGACTGAAGCGCGCCTGGCGATTGCCATTGCTCAGGAAGGCGGCATCGGCATCGTTCACAAGAACCTGACGCCCGCCGAGCAGGCCGCGCAGGTGGCCAAGGTCAAGCGCTATGAAAGCGGCCTGCTGCGCGACCCGGTGGTGATCACGCCGACCACCTCCGTGCGCGAGGTCATGGCCTTGTCGGAGCAGCTTGGGGTGTCCGGATTCCCGGTCTGCGACGGCGGCAAGGTGGTGGGCATCGTCACCGGGCGCGATCTGCGCTTCGAGACCCGCTACGACCAGCCGGTGCGCGAGATCATGACCCCACGCGAGCGACTGGTCACCGTGCCCGATGGCACCACCCCCGAAGAAGCGAAGGCGTTGCTGAACAAGCACAAGCTGGAGCGTCTGCTGGTGGTCAACGACGCCTTCGAACTCAAGGGCCTGATCACCGTCAAGGACATTACCAAGCAGCTCAATTTCCCGAATGCGGCGCGTGACGCCACCGGCCGATTGCGCGTGGGCGCTGCCGTGGGCGTCGGCGAGGGCACCGAGGAGCGCGTGGCCGCGCTGGTCAAGGCCGGCGTGGACGCCATCGTGGTTGACACCGCTCATGGCCACAGCAAGGGCGTGATCGAGCGCGTGCGTTGGGTCAAGCGGAACTATCCCGAGATCGAAGTCATTGGCGGCAACATCGCCACCGGTGCGGCGGCGCTGGCGCTGGTGGAGGCGGGCGCCGATGCGGTCAAGGTCGGCATCGGACCCGGATCCATCTGCACCACGCGCATCGTTGCGGGCGTGGGTGTGCCGCAGATCATGGCGATCGACAGCGTGGCCACTGCCCTCAAGGGCACCGGCGTGCCCCTGATTGCCGACGGCGGCATCCGCTACAGCGGCGACATCGCCAAGGCGATCGCGGCGGGCGCGGGCACGGTGATGATGGGTGGCATGTTTGCCGGCACCGAAGAGGCGCCCGGCGAGGTCATCCTTTACCAGGGGCGCAGCTACAAGAGCTACCGTGGCATGGGCTCCATTGGCGCCATGCAGCAGGGCAGCGCGGATCGCTATTTCCAGGAGTCCAGCACGGGCAACCCCAACGCAGACAAGCTGGTGCCCGAGGGTATCGAGGGCCGTGTGCCCTACAAGGGCTCGGTTGTGGCCATCATCTACCAGATGGCCGGCGGCCTGCGCGCCAGCATGGGCTACTGCGGCTGCGGCACCATCGCCGAGATGCATGACCGGGCGGAGTTCGTCGAGATCACCACCGCCGGCATTCGCGAGAGCCACGTGCACGACGTCCAGATCACCAAGGAAGCCCCCAACTACCGGGCGGACTGAACGTTTTTTCTCTCCCTGGGCTGCCGCGAGGCGGCCCTTTTTTGCTTTTTCCAACTGATTGCGGCCATGCAGCACTCCAAGATCCTTATCCTCGATTTCGGCTCCCAGGTCACCCAGCTGATCGCCCGCCGCGTGCGCGAGGCCCATGTTTTCTGCGAAGTCCACCCCTGTGATGTCAATGACGATTGGGTCCGCGATTACGCGAAGGACGGAGCGCTCAAGGGCGTGATCCTCTCGGGCAGCCATGCCAGTGTCTATGAGGAGACGACCGACCGCGCGCCCCAGGCGGTATTTGAGTTGGGCGTACCGGTACTGGGCATCTGCTACGGCATGCAGACCATGGCACAGCAGCTCGGCGGCAAGGTCGAGGGAGGCCACAAGCGCGAGTTCGGTTATGCCGAGGTGCGTGCGCGAGGCCACACTGCGCTGCTCAAGGATATTGCCGACTTCACCACGCCAGAGGGCCACGGCATGCTCAAGGTGTGGATGAGCCATGGCGACAAGGTCACCGAGCTGCCTCCGGGTTTCAAGCTCATGGCCTCCACCGACAGCTGCCCTATTGCCGGCATGGCCGACGAGCAGCGGCGTTACTATGCGGTGCAGTTCCACCCTGAGGTCACGCACACGGTCCAGGGCAAGGCGCTGCTGGAGCGCTTCGTGCTCGAGATCTGCGCCGCGACGCCAGACTGGGTCATGCACGACCATGTCGCAGAGGCGGTTGAAAAGATCCGCGCCCAGGTCGGCGATGAGGAAGTGATCCTCGGCCTCTCCGGCGGGGTCGATTCATCCGTGGCTGCCGCGCTGATCCATCGCGCCATCGGCGATCAGCTCACCTGCGTCTTTGTCGACCATGGCCTGTTGCGCCTGCACGAGGGCGATATGGTCATGGACATGTTTGCCGGCAAGCTGCACGCGAAAGTGATCCGCGTGGACGCCTGCGACCTGTTCCTCGGCGAACTGGCCGGCGTGAGCGATCCCGAAGCCAAGCGCAAGATCATCGGCCGCCTCTTCGTGGACGTGTTCAAGGCCGAGGCGGCCAAGCTCAAGGCCGGCACCGGTGGCCACAAGGGCGCTTCATACCTGGCGCAAGGCACGATCTATCCGGACGTCATCGAGTCCGGCGGTGCCAAGAGCAAGAAGGCCGTCACCATCAAGAGCCACCACAACGTCGGCGGCCTGCCGGAGCAACTTGGCCTGAAACTGCTGGAGCCGCTGCGCGACCTGTTCAAGGACGAGGTGCGTGAACTGGGTGTGGCCCTGGGCCTGCCGCACGACATGGTCTACCGCCACCCGTTCCCCGGGCCGGGCCTGGGCGTGCGCATTCTGGGGGAGGTGAAGAAGGAATACGCCGACCTGCTGCGCCGTGCCGACGCCATCTTCATCGAGGAACTTCGCTCCACCATCGAGCCCCATTCCGGCAAGACCTGGTACGACCTGACCAGCCAGGCCTTCACGGTGTTCCTGCCGGTCAAGAGCGTGGGCGTGATGGGCGACGGCCGCACCTACGATTACGTGGTGGCCTTGCGCGCGGTGCAGACCAGCGACTTCATGACGGCCGACTGGGCCGAGCTGCCGTATGCGCTGCTCAAGAAGGTGTCGAGCCGCATCATCAACGAGGTGCGTGGCATCAACCGGGTGACCTACGACGTCAGCAGCAAGCCGCCGGCGACGATTGAGTGGGAATGATTCGGCGTCTTTCAGAGTCTATCGACACCTATCGCAAAGTAGCCCTAAGTCATTGTTAAATATAGAAAATATCTATCGAAGTCTATCGGTATCTATCAGGGGGATGCGCTCCAGTTTGACGGTAAATCTGGCGGTAATAATTTTCACATGGAGTCTCGGAAAATTTTTACCGTCAAGCGGAAACAGGCATTGACGGTAAAAAAATTGATTAAAAATTTATTTAAATCAATGACTTAGATTATTTGTAGCGGCACTTTTTGGCTGACGGTAAAATTCGCATTAAAGGGGGTGCGACGATGCTGTCAGATGGGATGTTGAGAGGCCTCAAACCCGGGGCCGCGACCTTCAAGGTCACCGATCGGGACGGAATGTATGTGACCGTCTCGCCCAAAGGCACTATCACATTTCGGCTCGATTACCGCCTCAATGGCCGGCGCGAAACGCTCACGGTGGGTCGCTACGGCGCCAAGGACGGCATGTCGCTGCTGATGGCGCGTGAGCGTTGCATGGAAGCACGGCGCGCGATCGACCAAGGTAAGTCCCCCAGCCAGGAAAAACAGCGCGAGAAACGTCGCTTGTCGGAGGCCAAGACCTTCGAAGAATTCACCAAGCGCTGGTTCGAAGAAGCCCGGATGGCGGAGAGCACCAAGTCGATGCGCAAAAGTATCATCGACCGGGACATCATGCCGACTTTCCGCAATCGGTTGCTAGCAGAGATCGGCCCCGAGGACTTGCGCAACCTGTGCGCCAAGGTCAAAGAACGCGGTGCACCCGCCACCGCCGTGCACGTGCGCGACATCGTCAAGCAAGTGTTTGGCTTCGCCGCGTTGCATGGCGACAAGGCACCCAACCCGGCCGACGAAGTCGGGCCCTCGTCGATTGCCACTTTCGTGCCCAAGGATCGTGCGCTGTCGCCGTCCGAGATCCGCGTCATGCACCGCGTGCTAGACGCCACCGCGACTCTGCCCACGATTAGGCTGGCATTGCGACTTGTCCTGCTGACGCTGGTGCGCAAGAGCGAACTCATCGAGGCCACGTGGAACGAGATTGACTTCCAGAATGCCGTCTGGATGATCCCGAAGAACCGCATGAAGGCGGGAAAGCCCCACAACGTCTACCTGTCACAACAGGCACTGGACATCATGGTGGCGCTTCGCACCTGTGCCGGTGGTTCGCGGTTCCTGCTGCCCTCGCGCTATGACGCCGATCGGTGTATGTCTAAGGCGACCCTCAACCGGGTGACCCAGGTCGTGGTCGCGAAGGCCAAGGAATCAGGCCTGCCGCTGGAGTCCTTCACTGTGCATGACCTTCGTCGAACCGGTTCCACCATCCTGAACGAACTGGGCTTTAACAGCGACTGGATCGAGAAGAGCCTGGCCCACGAGGACGGTCGGTCATCGCGCGGCGTCTACAACAAGGCCGAGTACGGCGAACAGCGGCGCCACATGCTGCAGGAGTGGGCGGACATGATCGATGCGTGGGTGGCGGGGGAGTCCCATACGCCGACCTTGTTGCCGCCCTCCATGAAGGCGGTGACTACAGCGGCGCCAATATGAATTCATCGTGGAGTCCAATGGCCACAAATAGAGTCGACTACCCGGATCGACAAGTGCGAGAAGTTCCGCGCCGGCGATGTTTGGCGCTCGGTGACCGATTTTGGACGACGGGGTGTGAAGTGGCAGAGCCAATGAACTGGCAAGCCATTGGCGAAGCGATAAGTTCCCCTATCGCGTCATCTGAAGGCTCGGGACTTTCATAATGTTTGAACTGGCCCCCGTTATGTGGACGCCACGAAATCACAAGAAGCGTTGCCCACGGACGGCTGATTGAGTACTAACTGTCCTGCGATCCGCCAGCTTGCCTTTGGATCGGAATCGGCCAGTCCATATTCAATCTGACTTGCATCGCACTCTCTTTCGGAAGTCTGGCACTGGCGCCTTTTTCACCATCTCAGCTCCGCCTGGCTGCCGACGGCTACGCAGCCAGGCCTCGACCTCGGCCAGATCCCACACTACGCAGCGTGCTGTGAGGAAGAACCGCTGGGGAAACTCCCCGCGCCGCTCAAGTTCGTAGATCGTCGAGTCGGCCAACGGAACGATCTGGCGTAACTCGTTGCGGCGGATGATGCGTCGCAGGCCTTTCGGGTCAGTCGGCACCGCCTGTGACAACTCCCGGATTGCCCTTGCGTCGAAAGCGCCAAGGGGCTGGCGCGCCCGAACGGCCTCGCGGGCATGCCTGGCCCGATCTGAGGCCGCTACTCTCGTAACACCATCCTGATCCGCCGCCAGACTCGCTGTGCCGGCCGCCACCATTGCCTGATCGGCGAATTCAATTCTTCGTTTCATCCTGACCTCCGCATTTGGTCGATGAGCCACCCTGGCTCTCAAGCACCTGGCTGTATATGACACCGCCGCTGTTCAACTGCTCCGCATCGTTTCGATCTCGCGCACCAGCCATTCACGCAGCATCTCGCGACCCTGCGAGGGCACTCCGGCTAACCCCGATTGCGTCGATCGCCATGGATCGGCGTTCATCGTCATCTATCGATAGCGCCCCCGTATTCGGTTACGGAATCCGTGTGAAAGGTGTCGCTTGACACATCTGTATCTACTCTAAGTTGTTGATAAGAAAAGAGTTTTGTGACTTTTTACCATTTTTATGAGTGCATTTTTCTTCCCCGTCGCAACAGACGGGGAACGAAATGGCACTCAGGCCTGGGACTGGTCTTTACAAGTGGGAAATTGCAGTCACGAAGAAATTGGTCGGTGAATTCCGAAGGCGATCACGAATGCTCAGTCGACATGAGTTCGACGATCTGGTCCAGGATTGCCTGCTGCACTGGATCGGGGTGCGCCGAAATCTTGCACACGATCCAGACAACCCGCCGGTGGGTTACATGGCGCAGGTCCTGCGCAACAAGTTGACTGATCTGATGCGTGAGCAGGGCGCTGAAAAACGCGCCGGCGATCTGGGAATGCTCTCGCTCGACGCCACGATAGACGGCTCGGAGGACGGGATGACGTTGGCCGAATCGCTGGACGCGTCCGAGTCTGCGCAGTCAGGCCAGGACGGGCAAACACATCGTCACCACGTACGCATGGATCTGCTTCGTGCATTGGCCATTCTTACGCCGTCCCAGCAGCGGCTGTGTCTGATGCTCGGCGAGGAAGGGCTGTCGATCAAAGAGGCCGCAGAGAAGCTCCGAATCCCGCGCGCAACTTTGTATGAGGAGATCAAGCGGGTGCGCGGCGTCTTCGCCGATCTCGGCCTAGGCGACTATCTCAAGGAGTGATTTTGCAGGGAGGTTCCGACACTTCACGCGTCGATTCCGTATGCCTGATTCAGGACCTGAAAAAGCGCGGAATCGATGCTCAAAATCACTATCACAAGCACCAAGGGGGGCGTCGGCAAGACGACGCTCACCGCCAATCTGGGGGCGCTGCTGGCCGACATGGGCCTGCGAGTGCTGTTGGTCGACGCGGATGTCCAGCCGTCGCTGTCAAAGTACTTTCCACTGGCCGCAGAGAGGCCGACGGCCGGGTTGACCGAGGTCATTGTGCGTGGACAGGTGACGGCGACGTGCATTACGCCGACGGTCTTTCCGAACCTGCATATCGTCGTCTCGGACGATCCGGAAGGCCATCTTCCGAACTGGCTGCTGGGCCGCATCGACCGTGGCTTTCGCCTTCGGTTCGCACTGCACTCGCCCGTGGTGGCCAGCAACTACGACTGCGTGCTGATCGACACCCAGGGAGCGATCGGGCCGTTGCAGGACGCTGCCTTGATGGCCGCCGACATGCTGGTCTCACCGATTACACCTGAGATCCTCTCGGCGCGCGAGTTCAAGCACGGCACCATGGAGTTGCTCGAACGGCTGGAGCCGGCAAACGCGCTGGGCGCCACGCTGGGGCCGGTCAAGGCCGTGATTTATCGGCAGGACCGCAGCGCTGATGCCCGTTTGATAGCCAGCGGAATTCGCGAGGATCTCACACGGCTCGATGGCAGGGTGTCGGTGCTGGCCACGGTGGTGCCACATGCCAAGGCTTACAAGGAGGCCGCAACCCTGCGCATTCCGGTGCATCGGCATGAACGCCGGCGCGATGGCGTGATGCCCAGCGCCAGCACGGTCATGCACCATCTCGTCTGGGAGCTTATCCCGAGCCTGAAGGGCGTGCATGTAGATGCCCTCCAGCTGCAGGAGTTGTTGTCATGAGTCAGAAGGGTTCCATGGACGAGCGCCGCCGGCTCGTGGCGCAATCGCTGCAGGTGGGAAATCCGGGCAACAATGCGCGCGATCTCGAAGGCGCCACCGATGCGCGCGCCACCCTCGATCAGATCGAACACCAGATCGAGCTCTCGGTCGAAGAGGTCCGGCCCTACGAGAACAACCCGCGCCGGTCGGCGAACGTGAAGTTCGATGACATCAAGGAGTCAATCCGTACCAGCGGCCTGAGGTCGCCGCTGACGGTGACCCGGCGTCCTGGTGAGTCGCACTACGTCGTTGAAGCCGGAGGCAACACCAGGCTGCTCGCGTTGCAGCAACTGTGGTCCGAGACGGGGGACCCGCGATACCGTCAACTCATCGTTTTGTTTCGGCCGTGGCGCTCGGAGAGCCACGTGCTCAGTGCCCACCTGATCGAGAACGAGCAGCGCGGTGACATGAGTTTCTGGGACAAGGCCACCGGAATCGTTGCGCTAAAACGGCGACTGGAAGCCGAGCAGAGCCGGCAGCTGACGCTGCGTCCGCTGGAGGACGTATTGCACGCCATGGGCCTGGCCGTCAACACAGCGACGCTCGGCCTCTACCTGTTTGCCACCGAGCGGCTACGCACCCTCGGCGAGGCGGTGGTCGGCCTCACCGGCCTGGATGTCAAGACGCTTCAACCCAGGCTCAACGCGATCAAGCGTTATGCGCAGGCTCGTCAATCATTGGCCGACGATGACGTGTACGCCACGGTCTTCGAGCCAGTCTTCAGTCAGATTGCGGACAAGTATCCGCACACCGGCGAGTTCAGTGTTGCCGCAACCGGCGAGGCGTGCGAAGCGGCAACGGCCGCGCATCTTGGTGAAGCTGTCGAAGTAGTACGTGGAGCACTTCGTCCGGCATCGGCCCGAGGTGGGCAGGGCGAAGCTCTGGCCCCCCATACCGACACCACGAACTCGACACTGCCCGCCGATGTTGTGGCGCCAGTTGCCGATGCGGATCTGGCGCCGGTTGGGCCTGAAGATCTGGTGCGCCGCGTGCAAGCCTTCGCTGATGTGGCCGGCCTCGGCCACTGTGTCGAGCCGGCGCCGAAGTCGTCCGCTGGGTTCCGCCTCTCCCCAATCACGGATTCAGGCTCGGCGCCAACGGCGCAGCAACGTGCCTGGTGGCTGCTGGCTGGCGTCGGTGGCCAGGTGGACGCAGCGGCGATCGCGCCGGTGCCACTCGACCAAGACTTCCTTTTCTGGCTGGCGGACCCGGCCGACGCGGCTGCCACGGCTTTCTGGGAGGTGCTGACGTGCCTGCGGCGGACCCGTGGCAATACCTGCAGTGCAGATGTTGGCAGCGACACGGCAACGGGCGAGGAGGAACCGTGATGCTGCCGCTGCACGACACTCAGGTCCGCCTCGTCCTGCTTAACCACGTCACGACGCGCCTGGCCGAGGCGCGGCCAGACGAACTCGATGCCGTCGGCATCGGCAACGAGCAACTTGATCGCCTGCGGCAACTGTCGGCGCTCGACCTCAATCGGCTGGCGGCCATGCGCACGCTGACCATCGGCATCTCCCTGGACGGTGAGGCCTTGCAGGCCGGCTTGCGCACCGTCGCCCTGGTCAGGGAAGCCAAGGCGCTGGAGTTGTATTTCATCCGCCACGGAGCATCGACCCGATTGATGAGTGCGCTATTCAAGATCCGGCGCAAGCTGACCTTGAAGTTCCGCCGTGAACTCGGCGTGTGCCGGCCCTCGGGGCGCGTGCCACTTCCGCAATACGCCACCCGCGAGCGCATCTACCGGGTATGGCGGTCCATTGCGGATCCAGCGCCTCGTGTCCGCTACTTCCAGTTGCACCAGGCCTTCTTGCACCTGCCGATCGCGGTGCTGGAGGTGGTCATTCGCGATTTTGAGGAGGACACATGAACGCGCACATCGAATCCCATGGACTGAGTCCCGAATTGCTGCTGGCGGTCTTCGACATGCCGGTCAGCTTCCACCGCTGTCTGGTGCCGGTGGCTGGCGGTGTCACAGCGGCGCTGATGCTGTCGCAAGCCATCTGGATCACCGAGACCCTGGAGAGCGCCTCTAGCGGCTGGTTCATGTGCTCGCAGGAGCAATGGACGCAGGAGACGGGCCTGACCCGCTGGGAGCAGGAAACGGCACGGCGCGCGCTGCGCCGCGCCGGGTTGCTCGTTGAGCGCCGCCTGGGCATGCCGGCCAAGCTCTGGTTTCGGGTCTGCCCTGACGCTGTCCTGCGCGCGCTGCAGGCAAGTGTTGGCCAGGGGGGGCAGTGACGATGGGTGCACTCATCGTGGCAAATCAACCGGGCACCGCCGCTGGCGAGGCGTCGCCATGGGAAAGCCCCACCCATGCCGATCCACTGCCGATCATCTTGTCGCTGCTCGGGCGCCACATCGCGTTCCACCGGCGCCTGGTCGACGTCACCGATAGCGTCAAGGCGGCATTGCTGCTGTCGCAGTCGATCTACTGGACGCGCCGTGGACGTGACGTTGTCCAAAACGGTGGCTGGTTTCACAAGACGACCGAGCAGTGGGCCTGGGAGACCGGCCTGACACCCAAGGAGCAGCGAATCGCGCGTGACGCACTCAAGAACCTTGCGCTCGTTGACGAGCGCCGCATGGGTGTACCACCTCGCGTTCATTTCCGGCTCCAGACGGAGCAGTTGGGCAACTGCCTGTCCGATCAGAATGCCGCCGCGCCGCGCAGCGTCAACTGGCAAGACGCGGTCATGGTGGCCAAGATGCTGGGGCCGTCGGTGGCCTACCACCGCACGCTCGCGGGTATTGGCGGCGGCGTACATGCAGGGCTGATGCTGTCAAGGGCCCTGTATCGCACGCGGCTGCAGATCGCGCGACGGCACCATGCGTGGATCACCAGTGCAGCCGCCCGGTGGTCTGAGGAAATCGGCTTGTCCCGACGCGAGCAAGAAAGCGCGCGCCTTGACCTGGCACGCATCGGCGTTTGGGAGGAAGCTTTGCGGGGCATGCCACCTCGCCTGGTCGCACGCATCCGACTCGATTGCCTGTTGTCGCTGTTGACCGGAGATGCGCCTGCGAAGGCGCAGGACACTTGCTGCGATGCGGCACCAGTCAGCGGGGAAGCCACAAGCAGGTTTGTACAAAAGGGCGAAATAAGCATGTGGCAATCCCACATACAAATTCTGCCCTTTCCGCCATCACAGTTCTGCCCTTTCCGCCATCCCTCTATATATACAAAGAGTACAAGTGAATCAGTACAACCACAACTCGGGGCGTGCGAGGCGCATGCGGCTGGCACGCTCGCCGGTGACCCTGATCGTGGTGGTGGTGATCTGATCTTTCCACAGGAGATGCGGCCGCAGGAATGCGCGGCAGCCCGCATGCTGCTGCGCAGCAGTGGCGATCAGGCTCAGGTGCTCCTGGACGAACTGGCTGGCCGGCTGCAAGCCAATGGTGTACGCGCCAGCCCTGTGGCCTATCTGCGCGGCCTCATCGCCCGTGCCCAGGCGGGCACGTTCCTGCCGGAACTCGGACCTCGCATCGCATCCGAACGCAGCCAACGCCAGAAGGCCGCCGACCAGCACCGTGCGCGCGAGGCCCAGGAGCGGCGCCACGAGATCGAGCGCGCCACACCCGAATACCAGGCCAGGGTCCGTGCCCAGCGAGAGAGGCTCATCGAGCTACGCGACGAAATGAAGCAGCGCATGGGTGCCGGCCGATCGCCTTGAGCACCACTTGCCCGCCGGCTTTCCCCCGACTTCCATCCCAACCCAAGGAGATTTCCGTGACCACAACAGACACGATTGCATCGCCCACACCGCCAGCAGCGTTCACTGGGCCTGCATCGCACGCATCACCGACATTGCCCGCGCTGGGCCAACTCGCTGACGAGACCCCCGACGTCATGACGCTGCATACGCAGGACGCTTTCCGGATGTTCACCGGCCGAACCGCCGGCGCGCAGAACCAGGTGAGCGCCATTCCCGGCGGCCGGCGTTTTGCCGCCGTTCTCAAGTCCATCTGGTACCTGTCGGCCAATGACAACCCGTATGCCGACTGGATCCTGATCCGGGTCTACCAGACGCTTGTCGCCATCAGGGCCCAGATGGCGCAGGCTATTCGCGCACGCGAGGCCGAGTTCGAGGCGCTGCGGCGCAAGGGGCTGAACCTGTCCGTTCTGCGTTCGCGCAGCCCGGCCACGGTCGCGCTGGGATTTCGCAGTCCATACGGGTACGCCACCGCGGAGGCGATCATCGAGTTCGACTACCACGTGCGCATGGTCAAGACGCTGGTGCTGAAGGACCGCCTGAGCGACGACGATGGCCGTGCGGCCATCCGCGAGATCGGACGCGGTCTTCGCGCCTTGTTCCTGGAGCCCATCCGCTGGGAGCGGCTTCTGCTGCGCGAGGAGATGCTGCCCTTGAGCCGGCGTGATTTCCTGCCCAGCGCCGACGAAGTGGCGCGCGAGCGCATGCACATCGCGGTGACGCTGTTCGGGGAGGTGCCCCGGGCAGTGTTTACGGGTGAGGATGCGCCGCGTCATTCGCAGCGCCGGATCAAGCCCACTGCCGCCGAGCTGCGTTTGCTGCGGGAGGCGTCGCTCAGCATCGACGCGCAGGGCGCGCCGGCGGAACCCGCCGAGGAGCAACTGCTGTGACGAGCGCGTCCGTGTCGCCGGTCTACCAGCCAAACGACGCTGAATTGCGCATGCTCGGCGCCATCCTGTTCCAGTCCATCCGCGATGCCTGGACGCTGGGCCTGGACCGCACCCGATTTCGGGGCTACTGCATCGAGGCCAAGCGCATCGACTTCGACGACGGCGGGCATCCGCAACTTCTGCTGACACTTCAGGTTGCCGGTGTGGCTGAAGTGGTCGATCGGCTGTTCATTGCAGTTGCGCCATTCCCGATTCCAGGTGCAGGATGCGATATCCGATTGAGAAGCGTGCGCATTTTGTCGCCGCGTCGGACCGAGTCTCCCGTTGGCTGTGTCAGCCCGATTGATGTGCGTAACGCATCGCCCGAAACCGGTCAGATCTCTTGAAAACCGGCGGGCCGCAAGGCTCGGAGATATTTGTCAGTAGCTTCAACCCAGTCGGGGAGTTCCTTCCCCGAACCGGGGGTGGTCTTCCCATTCTTATCCATGTGTTTCATGTTTTCTTAGGAGGCCATCATGTCGGTTCCATCGCAAGCCAGCAACCAGTCGTCGTTCTTCAACCTGCACGTTGAAGGCGTCGGCTATCTCAATCGCATTCGTACGATCAAGCCCAAGAAGGGCCAGGAGTTCCTGGCCTGCCATGTCGCCGCCCTGCGGGGCAGCGACAAGGATGTCAGCTATACGAAGTTCGACTGCCGTGTCAGCGGTGCTGACGCCCAGGAAGTGATCCGGCGCCTAGAGGCGGATGTCGCGGCTGAAAAGTCCGTGATCATCGGTTTCAGGATTGCCGACATCTACCCCGAGATGTTCACCTTCGAGAAGGGTGAGCGCAAGGGTCAGCCTGGTGTCGCGCTCAAGGGTCGTCTGTTGCGCATCAAGTTCGCCAAGGTCAACGGCGAATCCATCGACGTGCCGCAGCCCGTTCGGGCCCCGCAGCGCGAAGACGAACCCGTTCCGTTCTGACCGCACGACTTCGGTCGTCGTTCCACCCCCTGGGGAGTCTCCTCCCGTCGGGGCGGAGCTCTCCAAACAATTGATGAGGAGAGTTCCATGTGTCAGAAGATCGAATCGTTATCCGATACCGACCTGCTCGGCGTGCTGGTCGGTTCTCGCCATGCCGCGCTGCTGCTCAAGGATGCCAGTGGCAGCCTGTCGCAGTTGCTGCATGAGCCCATGCCGGCGGCGTACGCACTGCCCCGTGTGACGTCCAAGCTCCAGGCAGCCGCTGAGCTGGTCCGTCGTTCGCTTGCTGAGGCGATGGCACACAGGGATGTGCTGGCGTCCCCGGCTGCCGTTCGAACCTATCTGCGGCTCATGCTGGCCAGGCTGGAGCACGAGGTGTTTGTGGTGCTGTTTCTGGACGCTCAGAACCGGGTGATTGCCTCAGAAGAGATGTTTCGGGGGACCTTGACCCAGACCAGCGTGTACCCACGCGAAGTCGTCAAGCGCACCCTGGAGCTCAACGCTGCGGCAGTGATCCTGGCGCATAACCATCCGTCTGGTCTTGCCGAGCCCAGCCGGGCCGATGAGGCGCTCACGCAGACGCTGCGTGCGTCGCTGGCATTGATCGATGCCCGTGTCCTGGACCACTTCATCGTGGCCGGGAACGGAAACAGCATCTTGTCATTCGCCGAGCGCGGTTTGTTGTAGGTATTCGTGGTGCGGTCGCAAGGGTGATGCCTTGCGACCCACCCGATGTGTCGGCGCGATTGCCTTCGCGCCATGTTTGCCGGGTCGAAATCCTTCGGTCCTGTTTTGTTACCCCAGCGGGGATGTGTTTCCCCGCACCGGGGACGACCGTCTTCGCATTTCCAAAGGAGTCATCATCATGAAGAGCGGTCGTTCCCTTAGTGAGCTGGCGCATGAACTCGAGCGCCAGATGCTCACCAAGCAGGACCTGGTCCTGCCATCGTCCTTGTTGCAATGCCGTACCAATGAGCGCGGCAGATTGAACCTGGTTGTCGAATCCGGGAACCAAGCCCGGATCGGCGTCAGTGAATACGACGTCACAAGTCTTGCGCGACGCCAACTCGCCGACAAGCTGAAAATCCCGTTTGCCTACTTCGAGCGCATGCGCGAGGGGCAACCGGGCCTGCTCGACCACAACGTCAATACTTGGCTGCAGACCGAAGGCTCGCGCTGGATGGTCCGAACGCTCGACGATGAGGTGAGGGCGGTGCTGTCGGATCGCTACCGGCGACTGGACAATTTTGATCTTGCCGAACACGTTTTGCCGATCCTGCAGCGCCTGGAAGGAGCCCGTTTCGAATCGGTTGAACTCACCGAGACGAAGATGTACCTGAAGGTGATCACAGCCCGTGTGACGTTCGAAGTCGCCCCTGGCGACATTGTGCAGGCGGGTGTCGTGGTCTCCAACTCGGAGGTCGGTTGCGGTACGTTGTCGGTTCAGCCCTTGATCTATCGTTTGGTGTGCAGCAACGGGCTGATCGCGTCGGACCATGCGCTGCGCAAAACCCATGTCGGGCGCGCGCTGGCATCCAGTGAGGAGCCGATCACCGTGTTCAGGGATGACACCCTGGCTGCGGACGATCGGGCCTTCTTCCTGAAGGTGCGCGATGTGGTGGAGGCGGCCGTCTCGGAAGCAACCTTCCGCCAGATTGCCATGAAGCTGCAAAAGACCCGTGATATTAGCCTTGCCGGCGATCCGGTGAAGACGGTCGAGGTACTGGCCAACCGGTATTTGTTCAACGACACCGAGCGTGCAGGCGTTCTGCGGCATCTTATCGCTGAAGGCGACTTGTCAGGGTACGGCCTGGTCAATGCCGTCACGCACTATTCGCAAGACGTCGATGACTATGACCGGGCCACCGAGTTCGAGGCCTTGGGGGGCAAGCTCATCGAGCTGGCGCCTACCGAGTGGAAAGGTCTGGCCCAGGCCATGTGAAGGATCCGGAACGCCGTCAATGACGGGGTTCCAGGTTTGCTGTTTCCTTGACTGCATTGTTCATTCTTGCCCGGCGCAGCCTCACGGTTGCCCGGGCATTTCTCTTGGTAGGCTGTCAGCATTGCTGACACTGTGGCGTTGGCGGCGTGTCCCGTTGAATTCAACGAACGAGACCGGGCTGCAGCGCATTCCTCCATCAAGTTCTGCAAATGCTACTGTAGATTCAGTTCAATAACTTCAGTCGGAACTGGATTCGACAGCGGACCTTGTTGACGATCCTGGCAGCGACCTGGATAGCTGGGTTACCAATTGCAGAGCCCGTTGCGGCATCGCCTGGAGACGCAAGAAAGCAAGGCCACCGCAATCTTGGACGCTGCTCCTGGCATATGGGCTCGGGGTGTTTGAAGGTGGCCAATAGTCGGTCGTACTACTTCGTGATGAAGCGCAGTCCTTCCGCCTCCCGAGGAAAATGGCAAACTCATCCCCGATGAACACCCCGCTGATATCTGCTGAATACGCCCGCCTTGGCGATTGCCTTCCCCGCGGCACTGTCTTGTCCCTACTCGACGGCTACCTGGCCGCCGTCGCTTCCGGTCCGAATCTGGTGATGCCGAAACAGGTCCTGGGAAGGCTGAGGAATGCTGGAGAGGATCATGACCAAGCCATGGCCAGCATGGTCGTCCGGCACTACCTGACCGTCAATGATGCGCTCAATGACCAGATCTACGTGCCTCGGGTGCCGTCGGTGCAGGAGTGGTGTCGTGGCTACCTCGCCGGCTTCGCGTGCGACATGATGGCCTGGGCGCCGTTGTTGGCTTCACAGCCCGACTGGTTGAAGGTGATCATGTCTGGTGCCGAGGACCCGCCGATTCATGGTTCTCAGGAAGCGCTGACCGAAGTTGCTCGTAACATCCATGGATTCTGGGTGGAGCGGCGTCGGCTCGGCATGGATTCGAACTTTTTGCTGGGTCCATTGGCGGCATTGTCGCCTGGCCAAGCTGTCTCGGCGACCCCAATCCATTGACTCACGATGCACGGCCCGATGGCCGAGACCGTTACCATCGGGCATGGCTCAGTTTGATCTCCAACGCTTCGTCGAGGCACAAGAACCAACTTATGACATGATCCGGCCGGAGTTGACCTCCGGCGCCAAGAAAAGCCACTGGATGTGGTTCGTGTTCCCGCAGTTGCAGGGCACTGGGGCGCAACTCGATGGCGATCAAGCATAAGATCGTTTCCAGGCAAGAAGCGCAGACCTACTGGCAGCACTCGACGCTCGGCGCCAGGCTGAACGAATGTGTTGTGTTGGTGCTGGCGGCCAAGGGCACGACGGCATACCAGATCTTCGGGACTTCGGATGACTTGAAATTTCGGTCCTCCATGACACTGTTTCCTCACGCGGTTCCGGATGAGCCGTTGTTCAGGCGTGCACAGGCCAAGTACTTCGACGGGCGCGATGATCCCCGAACCATGGAGTTTCTGCTGCGGCGCTGAGTCTGTCTCGACGTATTCTTTTGCGCGGCATGCCTGTGGTTAACGCCAGTTTCTGACCGGCCCCAAAGCAGCGGTGTACAGGCATTGGACTTGAGACCGTGGATGACTTATGACGACCATGACCTGCCGTTCGTGACTGACCGGTTTCTGGCGCGGCACTCTGCTCTCAATCTACGGGCACAGTTCGTGGCGTGAACGCAGGCCAGCGGTTGTAGCCGACCTCAGGATCGTTGGCCCGCAGCGTCAGGATGAAGTGAACCTCCATGCTGTTGATCTCCGCCCTTGTCGCAGTCGTCGACTGCCACAAGATGTCCCGTGTGACCGTGAAGCTCTTACGCTGCTCTGGGGAGAAGTCGGCGGCGATAAGCACGGAGGACGCGCTGCCAAAGTAGTTGATGCTGTTCGTCCGATCCTGGCCCACGTAGATCTTTCCGTTCGGATACGTGGTGCGATAGACGACAGCATCGAAAACTGGAAGATCAACCATCCTCGGCAGCATAGCGCGCAGTCGAGATCGCCACACGGGCCTTGCTTTGTCCCCTCGCGTCAGAGGACGCATACGGCCATGAATAGGCATACAGAGGTGACCACTTTCCGGATGCCCCGCGAGCCAATTGCAGACCAGTCACAAGCGGCTGAAGTGGTCGCCATAGAATCCGTCTACCACATGGCAACTAGAGCGGATATACGGCTATGGCGATCCCGAACTTTCAGTCATTGATGCTTCCTGTGCTCAAAGAGTCTGCTGCTGGCGAGGTGCGCATCTCTGATGTCGTCGCTGTGCTGGGAGGCAAGTTGGCTTTGACTGAGACTGAGCTATCAGAGCTCCTGCCCTCGGGCAAACAGACTACATTCGCCAACCGCGTGAACTGGGCCAAGAGCTATCTAGGCAAGGCCGGCCTGATCAAACTCACGAAGCGCGCGTACTTTGAGATTAGTGAACGAGGCCGGGCCGTGCTGGCCAACCCGCCGCAGACGATCAATATCAAATTCCTTGAGTCCTTTCCCGAGTTCAAGGTCTTCCGAGAGACGACGGCTGAGAGTCCGACCACGCCGCAATCAGAGCCGACCAACTTCAAGGAGCTGGCGCCCGATGAGGTAATCAGGTCTGCAAGCGAAGAGCTTCAGCAATCACTCAGTGCCGAGCTGCTCGCGAAGATCCTCGCCGCACCCCCAGACTTCTTTGAGCGCCTCGTTGTTCAGCTTCTGATCGCCATGGGCTACGGTGGGTCTGCAATTGAAGCCGGTAAAGCCCTGGGCAAGAGCGGCGACGGTGGCGTTGACGGTGTCATCGATCAGGATGCGCTGGGCCTGGATCGAATCTACGTCCAGGCAAAGCGCTACACTGACAACAAAGTGTCGTCAGGCGAGATCCGGGACTTCTTCGGGTCGCTGGATCGATTCAAAGCAAACAAGGGCCTTTTTGTCACGACGTCGACCTTTTCGCAGGCAGCGAAAGAAACGGCCGACATGCTGAGCAAGCGCATCGTGTTGATCGATGGGCTCCTTCTCACCCGGTTGATGATCCGATTCGACATAGGCTGTCGGGTCGAAGAGGTGGTCTACATCAAGAAACTCGACGAGGACTTCTTCGACTGATTGTTTGACAGCGCCCGTCAGAGCGAGCGTCGTTGCCCGACCGGGACCAGGAGCGGTCGTTCGAACAATTGGCAGAAAGGTGCCATTGCTGACGTTCGAGGGGCCTACCCGTCCGGGCTCTGAGTCTATCGGGTATGAAATTTCCCACTAGCAGCATTCACGGTCACCGTCTAAGGATGCATCCCTCGTTGGTTCATTTTTTCTCGGCGCGTCGCTTGGCTATTGAGACTTACATAATTCATGACATCACCAGAGCGTAGCCTGCATCCAGCAAGCGGCAATGATGGACGGACGCT